>NZ_JBQSXT010000002.1:0-229973 GCF_052378605.1 Halomonas sp. AOP27-A1-41 | reverse complement strand
CCGACGCCGCGGGTAATGACTCCCCGGAAGCGGCGATCACGGCCCCGGATATCACCGCCCCGGACGCCCCGACGGTCACCCTAGCGAATGACACCGGTGATGTGGACGGTATCACCAGCGATGGCACCATCAACGTAGGCGACCTGATCGCCGACGGCAGCTGGGAATACTCCACCGACGGCGGCGACACCTGGACAGTGGGTGAGGGCGAGAGCTTCGAACTCCCCGAAGGCGCGTACGCCGACGGTGACGTGGTCGCCCGACAAACCGACGCAGCCGGCAACACCAGTGACAATGGCTTGCTGGGAGCCGTTGAGGTTGTTGATCTGGAGGCTGTAGACGATATCGCTTCTGTGGATCTGGGCGAGCCTACGGTAGTGGTTAACCCCTCTACTACTGAGGAAGGCGTTCAAGTGCTTGACATTGTTGAAGGCGACGGAGGCACCGTTAGCGGTACAACCTTTACCGTTTCCGACGATCAGCTTGGTAACGTGTCTATTCAGGTGCAGCAGGTCGCGTTGCTTGCGGTGGCCGACGCGTTCCGGGTCGAGGTTTATGATGAAGAGGACAATCTCGTTTACGTGGGGGCTACTGAAAACTCATTGGTTGGTGATATTGGCGGCCTCGAAATTTTAGGGTTGACTGGTGACGATGAGCTGGTAGCGAACATTAGTGGTCTAGCAGCAGGTAGCTACACCGTCGTAGTACGCAATGACCAGAGTACACTTGAGGGATTGTTGGATGGCCTTACTCTGGAGGAGTTGGGTGAGGCAGGTGTCGTACTGGGGCCAGAGAATCAAGCCATCGTGTTGGATGACGTTGAGAATGCTCTGAACGGCCAGTCCGCTCTTCTTGGTACTACAGTTAGGGGGATTTTGGAGCCAATACTCAACACGTCTACGACCATTGGCGCTGGTGAGCTGGTAGGTATCCTTACCGAACCATTAGATGGACTCGGCCTAACACAATTCCTGGATGACGTTATTGACGCTCTGGCAGAGGCTTTGCTGAGCAATACACTGACAGCATTCCAATTCACCGATATCACTACCACGCTGACGGAATACAGCTTTGATGGTGATCTTGTAGCGACCGGCAATGTTATTACTGGTGACGAACAAGGGGCGGGTGAGGATGCCGTTATACCTGGCAGTGCTATTACTCTTGTGACAAACAGCTTGGGGCAGAGTGTCGAAGTGCCCGACACGGGGGTTGTTTCTCTTGAGGGGCTATATGGCGTGCTAGAGATCGCGGCGGACGGTAGCTACACCTATACGGCCAATGGCGATAATGCATCTATTGATCAGGAAGAGGTGTTCACTTACACCATTTCGGATGGTATCAACAGCGCTGAAGCTGATCTCACCATCAATATCGAAGGCAGCGAGCTTCCACTGCTGACACCGCAGGACGACAGCATTGAGCTCGACTTGGGAGCACAGTCTGCAAGCGTTAATACTCCCGTCAGTAACAGCAATGTTGGGGTGGGCTTGCTCGAAGGCGATGCGGGAGATATTACCGGTGTGCCTCTGATGGTGACTCAGGACCAAGTTGGAGAGGTGCGCATTGAGGTTAGTCAGACAGCGCTCTTGGCTGTCGCGGATGCTTATGTGGTTGAGGTGGTCGACGCCGAAGGAAATGTGGTGTTTACCGCTGCCACGCCCGATAACCCGATAGTGGGTGATGTGTTAGGGCTCGGAGTGCTAGGTGTGACGGGGGATGGCACACTCGTGACTACTGCGCCTGGTTTGGCACCAGGTGACTACACCGTCGTAGTACGTAATGACCAAAGTGCCGTTGCTGAAGTCATCTCCGGCTTATCGCTTGCAGAACTCGGTGATAAGGGGGTAATCCTTGGGCCGGAGAACCAAGGTCTGGTCCTTGATGCTGTGGATAACGCCTTGGGTGATAATCCTCTGTCCGGCTCAGTACGCGGAGTACTTGAGCTGACGCTTGATACCCTCAATGGTCTGGGGGCGAGCAGCCTGGTTGATGTCATCAGTAGCACGCTGACTACATTGGGCCTTAGCAGCTTGGTGGAGGACGTCCTTGACGCTGTTGCCTCTTCTCTTGCAAGCAATACGCTGACGCTGCTGCAAACTACCAATATTACGACAACGCTAACGGAGTACAACTTCGAGGGCGATCTTGCCGCTAGTGGCAATGTGCTTACCGGTGAAGGCGAAGGCAATGTCGCTGACGGTATCGCTAATGGGGGGGTAGTAACCGCGGTTACTAACAGCGACGGTGAAAGCGTTACAGTGCTTGGCACTGGCAGCGAAGGGGTGCAGATTGCTGGGCTCTACGGTGTACTGACGCTCTTTGAGAACGGCAGCTATACCTACGCGGCTACCGGAGCGCGAGATGGGTTGGGTCAAGAGGAGGTCTTTACCTATAACGTTACGAATGGCGCCTTTGCCGCTGATGGCTCTCGTATTACGGCACAAGCTACTCTGACTGTTGGTATCGATGGTGAAGGTGTGGCAAGTGATGTTGCCCTTGCTGGTGTGGAGTATGATTACGCTACCGAAGCTGGGGTCGATTTTGACAACGATCTTGGTTTTAGCTGGCTACTCGGTGCATTGGGAGCCACGGTATGGACGCGTCAGGAACCTATTGGTAGCACTATAACGGTTGCTGAGAATACGACTCAGGATCTAACTATTGCTGTGACAGGCGGCGACCTGCTAGGGGTAGGAGGCAACACATCAATTTCTATTGAGAAACTTATTGATGGTGCTTGGCAGGTTCAAGAAACCTACGACAGTAACCAGTTGGTAGGATTGCTGGGGGTAGGTGGCAGTAGTGAGTTCGTGGTAGGCGATCTAACTCCTGGTCAGTACCGGGTGAGCATGGAACCTGGAAGCGGGCTTGTTAGTGTGGCAGGAAGCATCAGCGTTGACCTCAGTTCTACAGTGACGCAACTGGATGAGTTCGAGCAAGCGGGTATCAGCGTTGCAGAAGGCAACCTATTTGAAAACGATATACTGCGCAGCGAGGATTTCGAGCTATCAGTCGGGGGGCAGAGCACCAGCGTGGGCAGTGACGTGACGCTAGTTGGCCAGTATGGCACGCTGACTGTGGCAGCAAATGGTGATTACACTTATACACCTGATGCGGGTCTGGATTACTTTACAACCGTGCTGGAGGAAACCTTCACCTACGAGGTTGACTATGGTGACCGTGTAGAGCAGGCCGATCTAACGGTATTTGTAAGCCCATCCGGTGCAGGCATTGATAGTGATACAGAGGCAAGCATCCTCACTACTTTCATGGCGGATGATGTTATTGCTCTGGACGATGGCAGCAGCGATGAGCAAGATTCTAATGCTGACTTTGCCCAGCATGACTCTGTTGAGGAGACGGAAGCAGTAGATCTTGCCTTGGAAGACGTTATTGATATGTCTGAGCAGGAGGAAATAGTGTTTCCTGAGACTGAATCTGACAATAATGACATGGAGAGTGAGGCGGATGAACGCACTGAAAGTGTCTATACGCCAGCAGAGGCTGAGCTTATAGCACCAACAAACGATCCGCTTGATGAGTGGGATCAGAGTACGACCGTTGTGTATTAACAGCGCTTGTTTATAGGCATAGTAGCCAAAGCACCGGGCCTTATGGCCCGGTGCGTTTTTATGAGCCGTCAGTATTTAATGAAGCCAAATAAGCTTCTTGCTATATGTGTCGCATGATCTGTGCGATATATAGCAGGGGCAAAGAGTTTTAAGGCCAGCCTGTGCTGTAGCAGTAACTTGAAGTGGAGTGTGATATGAAGTTGCCAGGTGCTGACCCGGTAGAAAAAAATACAGCGTATGCGGCAGTGCTAACGTTTGGTTTGCTTATAGGAAGTGGTGTACCGCAAGCCTGGGCTCAAGAAGTTGAATCCTCATCACTGATGCCAGCGACTATATCGTCGGTACCCGAGGAGTCTGCAGGTATACAAAGGTTAACGTTACAAGAAGCCGTACAACGTGCGGTTGAGTGGTACCCGTCAGTGACAGAGTCGCTAGGCCGTTTATATGAGCAAAATGAGCAAGTGGCCGTTGCGCGGTCAGGCTACTTTCCTCAAGTAAACGCGGGTATCTCGTCGGAGTACAGAACATCAAGTAATCAGAGGGAAGAAGCGCTTAATATCACTGCATCTCAGCTTTTATATGACTTTGGGAAAGTATCAAATGATGTAAAAGCCGAGCTGTTTGGTATGGAACGCGATCAGGCAAGAGTCTTACTGGCGATAGATGAGTTGGCCCGTGAAACATCGCAAACAGTCATTGAAATCCAGCGTTATGAAACATTGCTGGAAATTGCAGATGCCCAAGTTGCTGGTATAACCGATATACAGGCATTGGCTGCGCAGCGGGCTGAGATGGGGGCTAGCACGCAGTCTGATCAAATACAGGCCCAGTCGCGATTGGAAGCCGCGATCGCGACACGCCTGCAGTTAGCGTCACAGCTTTCGGTCTCGCGAAGCAATTTGCAAAGATTAGCAGGTGTATCAACACCGGTAAGCGTTGTACAAGCGCTTCCCAATGAAGTACTTCACGCATGCACTAACGCGTCAAACCAGTTTTACAATGTACCTGAAGTAATGGTGGCTGATGCTCAACAGAACGAAGCAAAGGCGTTAATAGAAAGGCGTAAAGCAGATTTATATCCAACCGTGTCATTAGAAGCTGGATACAATCAATTTATCAACCCAAACCAAAGCGGCGATGATGATGGGGCGTCATTAAGAGTAAACCTTACAAGCAGTCTTTATCGAGGTGGGGCAACACGTGCACAAAGACGGTCGGCTGATTATGCGCTGCAAGCCATTGAGGCATCAAAAGATAATGTGCTGATCAGATTACAACAAAGTATTCAGGATGCTCAAGAGCTGACCAGAAGTGCACAAAGCCGGATAGATGTGCTGGATGCACGAGCAAGTAGTATAACAAGGACGCAAGAGTTATATCGACAGCAATATCTATCGCTAGGGACACGCTCGCTACTAGACCTTTTAAATGCAGAGGGGGAAATACACCAATCACGCTTTGACCAGGAAAATGCACGTTATGATATGTACGCCGTGCAAATGGACTGTCTTTACGCTTCTTCAGGATTCCGTAGCTTATTTGAAATAAGCGATGATGTTGTACAAGGGGTTAGCCTGTCGCCATGATTTTAAGTTGTCAATGTTTACGGGTTTTATAATGATGTTACCAACTTCAAATGTTAAGGTGTTTGCGAATGTCAAGTGAGAATGGTGGCGATCAAAATAATAATAAAAGTATAGACTACGATCACTGGATTGAAGCCATGGTCATGATAGCCAGGAGTTACAGGCTTGAATATTCAATAGAAAATGCTCGTGTAAACGCTGCCTGGAGCCAGGAGTGTGCATTACCAGAAGCACTTGGAAGCATTGCTCGCCAGCTGGGCATGTCATTGAATATTCAGCGCTTTAGTTTAAAAGAGATTACGCCCTGGCGGCTGCCAATCATTGTACAGTTTGAAAATGGGCAATTGGCTGTTGTAGAGACAGTGAGTAGTGAAGATGAGGTAGGGGTAGTTTATTGCGGCGATGAGGGTATTAAAAGCGTTATTGCTTTAGACATGTTAGAAAAGTATGCAGTAAATCTTTTTATCCTTCGCCCGTCAAAATCGGTTCCAGACTCAAGAGTAGATGAATACATAAAGCCCTATAAGAAAAACTGGTTAAGGCAGATTGTATTACGTGATTTAAAGCCCTATGGGCACATTATGGTAGCTGCGCTAATCGCTAATGTTTTAGCGCTAGCAGGCATAATTTTTACGCGCCAAGTGTATGATAGGGTTATACCTGCAGAGTCTTATTCAACGCTCTATGTACTGTTTAGTGGCGTTATGATTGCGTTATTATTTGATTTTATATTAAGAAGAACGCGCGTAAAGGTAACCGACCTGCTTGGGAAGCGTGCCGATTTACGTATGTCGGATAGAGTGTTTGGGCATGCATTAAGGATCAAGAACTCACAACGCCCAACGTCAACAGGCACGTTTATTTCACAAATACGTGAGCTAGAGCGTGTTCGAGAGCTGCTAACGTCAACAACCGTTACTGCATTCTCAGACATGCCTTTTTTCATTCTCTTTTGTTTTGTATTTTGGTATATCGCAGGATCCCTTGTTCTTGTACCTCTGGTTGCCCTTGTATTGATGCTACTGCCCGCACTCCTGGTGCAGCGTAAGCTTAAGAGGCTAGCGAACGAGTCAATGCGAGAATCATCGTTGCGAAATGCCATGTTGGTGGAGTCAATTCAAGGCATCGATGACATCAAAGCACTTCAAGCAGAGCCCAGGTTCCAGGGGCAGTGGAACCACTATAACTCGGAAGTGGCTGATGTAAATCTTAGAATTCGCTATATCACTAATACACTGAGTGTTTGGGGACATACCGTTATTACGGGGGTCTTCGCGGCGGTGGTTCTATTTGGCGCGCCTATGGTGATGTCAGGCGATTTAACAACCGGCTCCTTGGTAGCTGCTTCTATTCTGGCGTCCAGAATGCTTTCGCCCATGTCTGGTCTAACACAGGTGTTGAGTAAGTGGCAGCAGGCAAAAGTGGCTGCTGAGGGGCTTCATAAAATAATGGAGCGTCCAACCGATTACTCAGAGAGTGAAAAAAGTGTACACCGGCCCATTATCAATGGTGACTTTGAATTTAATGAAGCCTTATTTAAATATAATGCAGAAGCAAAGTTGCCCTCTCTTTATGCTAAACAGTTAACAATAGCGGCCGGTGAGAAAATCGCCATTCTTGGTAAAAATGGTGCTGGCAAGTCAACATTGCTACAAGCCTGTTCGGGAATGCTAGAGCCGAGTGAGGGGGAAGTAACGCTGGATGGAATCAGGCTTTCTCACATTGACCCTGCCGATGTTAGGCGTGATATAGCGCTTCTCAGTCAGAATGCCCGACTGTTTCACGGTACTATTCGTGAAAACCTTCTCATGGCTAGACCTCAGTCGTCTGATCCGGAACTACTGGAAGCGCTACAAACGACTGGCGCGCTGGAGTTTGTTCGTAAATTGCCTGATGGTCTGGATCATGTGATTCTGGAGGGTGGAGGAGGACTGTCCGGCGGGCAGAGGCAGGCACTATTACTCGCGCGCGTTTTCCTTCGCAAACCCAATATCTTGCTCCTGGATGAGCCCACCGCTTCGTTAGATGAAAGTTCTGAAAAGCGCATTATTCAATCATTAAGCGCGTTATCCGATGATAAAACAGTGGTTATAGCGACACATCGCATGGCCTTGCTGAGCATGGTAGAGCGTATCCTCGTGATTGATAATGGACGTATTGTTATTGATGGCCAAAAGGACAAGGTATTAGCCCAGCTCACACGTCGGTCTGCTACAAACAGGCAGAGCCTCAGTGGCAGTAGAAATAACCAGGGTGGAAGCGGGGATAAAACGCTATGACAGGGCTAACGAATACAGAGGGAAAATCAGGTAATAACGCGTCTATGTCAAAAAAAATACCGCTCCTTGATGTTAAAGAAGATGAGCGGCGCTATAACCATGAGACAGATGATGCGACTATCGTACGTTCCACCAGAATTATTTGGTGGGTACTGGCCGTTTTTATAACGTTTGGCGTATGGTCTTATTTTGCTGAACTTGTTGAAGTGTCGTCAGGCACTGGCAAGGTGGTTCCCTCATCCAGAGAGCAGGTTATTCAGTCTCTTGAGGGGGGGATTCTTGCAGATCTTCGAGTACGAGAGGGAGATACGGTCGACGTTGGGGAAATTCTGGGGCAACTTGATCCTACACAGTCGGAGTCCAGTGTAGGCGAAACAGCATCTCGATATCGTGCTGCATTGGCAAGAGTAAGCAGGCTCGTCGCTGAGGTAAATGAAGAGCCTTTAAGTTTCCCAGAAGAACTTGAGCCATTTACAGTACTGATCGCCAGTGAAACTCTGCTTTATGAAACGCGCAGAAGGGCGCTAGAAAGCTCCCTGGCAGGTATTGAAGACGCTTTGGAAATTGTACGAGAAGAACTTGAGTTGACACGTTCGTTAATGCAGGTAGGAGCAGCAAGTAATGTAGAAGTGCTGCGGCTCCGACGTCAAGAGTCAGAGCTAAAGCTGCAGGCTGCTGATGTAAGGTCGGAATACTTTGTACTAGCCAGGGAGGAATTGGCTGAAGCACGTGCTGACGTAGAGGCTTATTCTTCTGTGGTAAGAGGGCGCGCAGATACCGTTTCCCGTTTAACAATGCGTTCGCCGGTACGAGGTATTGTGAAAGATATAGAAGTGACTACGACGGGAGGGGTTATCCCGCCCAATGGCCGATTAATGACTATTGTGCCTTTGGATGACCAACTGCTAATTGAAGCGCGTATCTCGCCACGAGACATTGCTTTTATTCATCCAGGCCAGGAAGCCAGCGTTAAGATAACGGCCTATGACTATAGTTCATACGGCGGGCTGGATGGTGAAGTAGTGATTATTTCTCCTGATACGATGCAGGACGAAGCTGACCCTAATATCTTCTATTATCGGGTATTTGTAAGAACCCAAACTGATTCACTTGAAAATGATGTTGGTACAAAGTTCTCTATTGTTCCAGGGATGATTGCAACCGTAGATATACAAACGGGATCGAAAACTGTTTTTGACTACCTTATTAAGCCAATAAGTAACGCACGAGAAGCGATGAGGGAAAGGTAATAATAACCGATAGAGGACGAATAGCCGTGTATGCGGCTATTCGAACTCTGTGAGAGGTAAAGGCTCCTGAATGTTATAGCTCTCGCTGTTAGCAGCTAAATACTTAGAGGTTTTATATGTCTAAACTCAAGGCGTATGCGGGACTCTTTTTGTTGCTTTTTTGTTGGGTCAACCAGGGAGAAGCCAAGACGCGAGAGCATGAAAAGTGCTCTAATACTACTTCCTCAGGTAGCTATCAACAGCAGTATTCTACCGACGAATTTGTTATTTTTTATGATGTGGTTGGTGATCATTCTATCTCCAACCAAACAGATAGCAATCATAACCAGGTTCCTGATATCGTAGAGGACGTCATGCTGCAGCTGATCACGATGCGTGATGTGCTGCGCTCTTTAGGCTTCAAGCATCCGTTTGATCAGCATCGCTATGAGCGGGCGGGCGTTGGTCGAATTCATGTAGGCATGAGAAACACGGATATCAAAGGTCTAGCATTTGACCCACCACACCGTGATACTACTCCGGGGTTAGGAGAGCCTTGTGTGCTGCTGATTCGGCTTTCTCCTAACCTTGAAACGGGGGATTTGACTCCTGCTCATGAGCTCTTTCATCTTTATCAATACGGATACACTGTTTACAAAAACAGCTGGTATCTGGAAGGAATTGCTCGTTGGGCGGAGAGTTTGCTGGGCGAACGCGCATATCCGAGAGGGGTAATCCCCAATACGCCGGAAGAGAAGGAAGCGCTGTTTTCGCAATCCTATAATGCAGTCTCCTTCTGGATGGCGTTCTTGAAGAGTGTTTCGCCATCAACGGTGGGAGAGCAAAATTACCCTGATGGGTTACGCGCACGACGCTATGTCGATGGGGGCCAAATTATCCACAAAAAGGCCAGTACACACGGTGCCGCTGCTATCATCAATGTATTGGAATCCTTTGATATGCTTGACCGCCTGATCAGCAACGATAAGGGCTTGGGGCCAAAATCATGGCCAAATACTGACCGCCATGATGTCGCAAATAATGAGCCTATGTTTAACGTAGTCTACCAACTTATAGATGATTAATAAGCCGTAAGAGAAGTAGGTGCCTCATTAAACCTTCTACGCCCGAGAAGCGAGACGAAATTAAGTCAGCAGAAAGGCCTTTTACTTACCCCTTGGCCGCAGAAACTGAGTGCATCCATACACGCACCACGTGACTGGTAGCATGGCATAAATATTAGCTAGTGTTTTTCATGTCTTCATTGACCAGGGCGACTCGAATTTCTTTAATACTTGCTCCCTTGGCGATTAATGCAGCTGCTTTTTTCCCGTGGTTGCCTAAGGCATGCCGTTTGGGTAATGGGGCATGGGCGTAAATGTGATGAACGGTTAGTTCTTCTTTTCTTAGTTTATTGATATAAAAAACTTGAGTATTAAAAGGAATTGCTAGATCTCTAGGGTCAGATATAACAATGATAGTGGGCTGCGGGGCCTTGGGGATATCGTTAACATGTTCAGTTGGGTCGTATAGTGTATCTAAGGACTGTTTTTTGACTCCAGGAGTACGGCGTATTTTTCTCCACCGCAGAGATAGTTGGTGAACGGGTAGTAAGCCTGCTGTTAGCACAGCGGCAGATATGTCCTTGCGAAGATTCAGCATGGCGGCTGCTACTTGCCCCCCTCCGGATTGACCTACGACTATAAAGCTTTTAATTTGGTGCCTTGTTTTAAGCAAATCCAGAGTCTTGCTCATGAGTTCTATTTCGTTAATCTGACGGCTTTTTTCATGATTGCCTGACGACCCAAATGTGCCTGGACGCCCAATTAGAATAGCTGGAGTGTTGGCGTCGCCGGCCCACTGTTGCATCATTTGTACGTTTTTTTGGGGTGAATACTGTTTATAGCTAGGTGCTACTAAACGTTCTCCTCTCGCCGTTCTGAGTAGTAAGTCACCAGGAAAATAAATCATGGCTTTTACGTTTTCTCCAGCACTTAGCCCAGCGGGATAGTAGCGGATACATTCACTACTACTGTGCGTTTCCACCCATAAGGAAAAGGGAATGCTGGAAGCAAGCTCTTGCGTGCAAAAAGTACTATGTAAGACGTCATTAAAACTAAAGCTATCGCTGTCTCTGGGTACGGAAAGTAGCTTGGGGACTTGAGAAGCATAGGCAGGTAGATTTCCTTTACGCAATATTTCGGCATTCCCTATACCTAGTCTGGCCTGTATATCAGTAATATACCAACGTATCTTTTTTTTCAGTTTATTAATAATGGTCACTTTATGTAGCCCTCTGTTAACGATGCTTGTTTTTTGATGAGTATTCGGGCCTTTGGAAAATTTATAAAGTTAGCAGCCGATTAATGTTGTTTGATAATAGGCATGAGGGGCATCTTGACAGGCGATGCTTGAAGCTCATGCTAAAAAAATTGCTCAATGCTAGAAGGTTATAATATAGTGCCGTAGATGTATTTACTCAATTCGTTAGATGTGGATTTAAAAGAGTTAAATAAATAGTTTTTTCATGAGCAGTTTATTTGACCTATGTCGATTATGATATTATATGCTGTATAGCGTATCCATAACTAGATGGTTGGAAAGTTGGAACAGAATAAATACAGCGGCTCGCCAGCCTTTCTCCTTAACACAGCACCTACTGATAGAGGGGGCGAGCCGCTATAGTACTTATCGCATATTGCTTCATTGAGACTCACTGTCCATCCAAGTGATAATTTCATGCATTCCAGTGCTATTTGAGCCTTTTACCAGCACGCTGTCGCCGTCGCAAAAGGCGCTCTCTAGCACGGTTTTTAACGTATCAATAGAAGCAACATAAGCTCCTCGCTGTGTTATGGGCAAGTGATCCCAGAAGGTTCGGTAGTGTGGTCCGACTAAGTATAAACGGTCAATGTTCTCATGTTTAACAATCTCTAGCAGCGCTGTATGATACTGCTCAGCTGCTGTTCCTAGGTCTTCCATCTGACCCAAAACAGCTATTTTGCGGCCTGTGTCTTTAAGACGCCCCAGTCGCTTCAGTGCTGCGGACATTGAGCCCGGGTTGGCATTATAAGCATCATTGATTAATGTTAGCTTGCGGCCTCTGAAAAGAAGGCGCTGTTCCGCCCCACGCCCGGGTAATGCGTGGAATGTCTTTAAGCGTTCTACTATTGGTGCCATCGCGTAGTTTAGCGCTGTAATGACGGCTATTACGGCAAGACCGTTCAAAGCCATGTGATGGCCCGCTGCGCCAATTGCTATACCTTCCTGCGGCCCTCCGTAGCGTGAGAATGTAGCAATCTGTGCTGTGTTATCATAGCTAATTAGTTTTATATCGCTATCTACGTGCTCGCCGAACAAAATAACACGTTGTTTGTATTTAATGGCGGCTGCGTAGACTGTTTTAAATTCTTGCATATCGCGATTGATGACGGCTATTCCTCCTGGAGGCATGCCCTCAAAAATAGCACTTTTAGCTCGAGCAATATCTTCGACCGTATGTGAATTACCTATGTGTGCCGGATGGATGTTTAGGAATACGGCAACATGCGGTTGAACCATTCTGGAACTGATCTTCATCCTTCCTACGGCCATTTCTATAACTAGGTGTGGCGTGTCCCAGTTTGCGGAAGATAGGTTCCAGGCAATGCCATGGGGTAAGTTCGCATTGAACGCACTGGAATAAACTTCACCCTGGGTCTTTAGTGCATGTGCCAGCATAGCGACTGCCGTTGTTTTACCCGAGCTTCCGGTCACTCCGACTACAACCCCGCTCATTTGCTTCCGAGCATAGTGACCAAGAGCTAAGATTGCTTCTCCAGTATTATCAACCTTTAGTACGGGAAGTTCGTTACTTTCTATGTCATTTATTGCCGGGAAAGATGAAGATGGGCTCACCATTACGCCCGCTGGTGTTGGTAATGTACGCAGATGACTTGGCCGTATTCCAAGCTTTTCGTTTGTCCCTTTGACTATCACTAAATCACCGTGGCCAACACTTGGGGCAAAGTATTTAATACCCTTTGCGGACCAGCCGCTTTCGGGCCGTTGAGCCCAGTGTCCACCTGTAGCTGCCTCTAAGTGATGGGCATTCCAAACGCGGCCGTTACTCTCTAGTCTATTTGTACTGGCGCCTTCTAAATAATGCAATAAATAAGCCACATACCCCGACAGATAGTGCTCCACATCATCAATGCGCACACGAAAACTATGATGACGGATGAAAAAGCTGCCCATAATGCGTTGCGGGTTCTGAAAATAGATCGCAAACTCTGGCCAGAAAAAGCCATTGAGCAGGTAGTGTGCTCGTGCCTCTAAGGCGCGGTAAAACTTTTTCAGATTGATTTGCTCCAGCAGATGCCGGTGCTGGTCGCTTGCTTCCAGGCGCGTAATCATTTTGTGAGCTGCCATCATTAGTTCGAGCAGTGTTGGGAAGGTAGTAATACGCCCAATCACAAAATCAAGATGCCCGGCAACATTTTTGATACCAAACTGGTAGTAACGCGCTTCTGGCCGATACAGGGTTAATTCATTGACACAATAGCTAAGCCAATGGTCATGGATTTTCCAGTGCTCTTTCTCGATGAAATACTCGAACGCCTTTTCAACCGTGTTCAGCCAGCGCTCATCTTTAGTAAGACCGTATAGACGCATTAGCCCAAAAGCGGCTTCGCCATCGTAGTAGATGATGCGGAACTCTTCTTTTATGCTGAGGTCATCGGCATTTAAAACGTGGTAAAGCTGGCCGTTTTCCTGGTTTTGCATGCGCTGTATGCCGAGCGCTAGCTGCTCCATAAGGGACAAATACTGCTGGTCATTGGTAAGCTCTGTGTACTTAACAAGTGCCAGCAGGCATACCGCGTTACCACCAAGCTTTATTTCATTATTATTATCTTGTAAGTAGGCGAGGGTTTCACCTGAAGGCAGTGTGTATTGGCGAATTAGCTCGTTAGTTAAGTGCTTGATAGAACGGTCTATCGCAGATTTTAACTCGCTGCTTTTAGTGACCTCCCAAGCTTCAAGCATAGAGTAGGTGGTACTGGTATGGCGAAGTGTATTGTAGGCTTTAATTTCTCTGTCGAAGCAGGGGTGTATGCCATAAGTAAAGCGGCCTTTTGCATCGACCTGTTCTGCCAGGAATTGGCTGGATTGCTGGATTAATGACGTTACCTGTACGGGGTCTAGCTTCTCGATAATTCGCCGCCCTGTGTTGCGGCCCTCCGTGCCACCGCTATAGCCGTGGAGTAGTGCATAGGGTTGATCGGGCTGCACTAAAATGGCCTGTGTAGTAAAGAGCAGGGCTTGATCTTGAGAACTAGAGGGTAACGAGAAGTGCTTACCGTAGCGGTTCACGCCATAGCTGAGAAAATTTTTCTTGTTAAGTGCTGCTTTGGGCTGTTTAGCGCCAAGATACAGCATTGCATTCGCGTTGAGCTCTTGCTCAAGAAAGGCGTAGCGGAAGTTGGTGTCTAAAGAAATACCGTAGCGGAAGTAGTTACGCTTTACGCTTTGCATTTGTTTTAAGCAGTCTGCCCAGGGCATAACCAGTTTTTCAGTCACCCAGTCAATACGTAACCAGCGTACCCCGAGGGACGTTTTGAGTTTACGTTGCTGCCAGTCAGCGAATTTTTTCCACACTTCATCTAGCTGTTTGCCGGAAAAGTGCACAACGGTTGCTCGCTGTAAGCCATCGGTAAATGAGAAAAAAACGGTCAGGATTTTACCTGCCAACAAGCGGGAGTTTGATAATGCCTCTTCTAGCGGGGCTTTTGCCTGTACCATCAGGTCTGAGAGCTTTTTTGTAGGACATGTGTCCATAAAGCCGCGTAACGGCGGGCGGGTGTTAGGTCTGTTGCTACGCGTTAAAGTTGTTTTTTTGGCCGCTGATGGTTTGTTCATACTGTGTTTCTCATTGTTGGCGTCGCTGAAGTATAAGGGTATGAAGTACCTGCAAGGTATGCCTTTTCTCCAAGGCCTAAAGCTCCTGCTTAGTGAGAGAGGTGTATTCGCACCTTACAGCTCAATATTCATTTTAATTATTGTGAGGCATTAGCGCTGGGAGGGGTACCCCTGCTTGATGAAGGGAGGGGGGAGATATTTCGCCAACAAGTTTTAAAACTACTTGCCATGGTCGGTCCTGGTCTGTACTATATGCATCCGTTCGAAGGGGTCGTTAGCTCAGTTGGTAGAGCAGTTGACTTTTAATCAATTGGTCGTAGGTTCGAATCCTACACGACCCACCATCGAACAGCGCGTCATTAGACATATCGCTATGTCAGCACAGTAAGCAAAAATTTGGGTCGTTAGCTCAGTTGGTAGAGCAGTTGACTTTTAATCAATTGGTCGTAGGTTCGAATCCTACACGACCCACCAAATTCAACGCCCTTGGTAGCTTGCTGCCAGGGGCGTTTTGCTGTGTGCCTGATGCGTACAGCCGCACAATATACCACTTGCAGAAGACAACAATTTGCCACCACAATGGCTTCATGCAATGTGATTAAGCAACGTTCATTAGAGAAAGCTGTTAAGAGAAAACAGCGTAGAGAAATAGTTAGTAGCGCAGTAGGCCACCGCGAGAGACGCAGCGGCCTGTTGCAATCGCGAGCGGCATGTGTGGATGACACAGGTCGCGACTAGTGTTTAACAGGGGGATTCCCTGTTCGTCACAGTGGTAGACACGATGACTATTATGACTTCTCAAGCTGAGCTTGATGCTCCGCTCCCTAGCCCGTATTGCCCTACTCGTATTCCCGCAGAAGACCAGGCGCGTGTCGAAGAGATAAAGCAGCTGCTGCACACGCACAATGCCGTCCTGGTCGCACACTACTACACCGATGACGCTATCCAACAGTTAGCGGAAGAAACCGGTGGCTGCGTGGCAGACTCCCTTGAAATGGCGCGCTTTGGCGCTCGACATGACGCTACCACGCTGATTGTGGCAGGTGTGCGTTTTATGGGGGAAACAGCCAAAATCCTTTCGCCTGAAAAACGCGTATTGATGCCCACGCTGGAGGCAACCTGCTCGCTGGATATTGGCTGCCCGGTAGATGCGTTCAGCGCCTTTTGCGATGCGAACCCCGACCGAACCGTGGTGGTGTATGCCAATACATCAGCAGCTGTCAAAGCACGTGCTGACTGGGTGGTGACGTCATCCATTGCCGTTGACGTGATTGAGTACTTGCAGGCAAAAGGTGAAAAAATCCTTTGGGCACCGGATAAGCATCTGGGGGGATATATTCAGAAAAAAACCGGCGCTGATATGCTGATGTGGGACGGCGCCTGTATTGTGCATGAAGAGTTCAAGGCGAAAGGTATTGAGGACTTAAAACGCCTTTATCCTGATGCGGCGGTGCTGGTGCATCCTGAATCGCCGGACGCGGTGGTCAATATGGCGGATGTGGCGGGGTCGACGTCCCAGTTAATCAAGGCCGCTCAAACATTGCCCAATAACCAGCTTATCGTGGCAACAGATCGCGGCATTTTCTTTAAGATGCAGCAAGCGGTGCCGGACAAGACATTGTTTGAAGCGCCGACAGCCGGGAATGGCGCTACCTGCCGAAGCTGCGCGCACTGCCCGTGGATGGCCATGAATGCACTGGATAATCTGGCGGATGCGCTGCGCTACGGCAGTGGGGAAATTCATGTTGATGAGTCGCTACGCCAGAAAGCGCTAAAGCCGCTTGAGCGTATGCTGAATTTCAACGCTAAATAGAACAGCTTCACGCTGTGATTAGCTCATCAAGCTCCTGGCCCTTCGCAGGCCAGGAGCTTGATGCGGGCCATTCATTTCAAAGCGTTACGTCGTTAAAAGTCATCCAGCGCTTTACGGTATTCAATAAAGGCTTCTCGGCGCTGTTCAATACGTGCAAGCGCTTGCTGGTCGTTCTCTTGCTCGGCCGCGTTGCGCGCCAGTGAGAGTTGCTGAATGCCTCGGTCGACTCGTCCTGTCAGCTGTAAATGCTCGGCGCGCGCCAAATGCCCCCAACCGTTGTGCCCGCTTCGCCCAGCGGCTTCGGCCAGCAGGTTAAAGCCTGGAGGGTATTCAGGGTTTTGCGCTGTTATGTTACGCAGGAGCTGATAAGCGGCTTCTGGGTCTCGCTGCAGTTGTGCCTCTGCCAAAATCAGTTGGGCGGGCAGATAAGATGGCATCAGCCTCAAAAGGCGCTGGCTTCGGGTAATGGCTTCATCATAGCGTTGGGCATCCAGCGCGACGCTTGCCGCAGACGCAGGCAGCATGCCGTAATCCGGTAGCTCAGTGGCCAGTTGATCGAGCATTTGTAAGGCTTGATCCGTTTGACCATTACGCGCAGTTATTAATGCCTCTAGATAGCGTCGTGCCGGCTCTTCTGCGTCATCCTGGGCAAGGCGGGAAGCGGCTTGTTGCGGGGAGTTTTGGTAAATGCTTAATAGGGCGCGAGCGCGCATCATGTCGTAAAGCGTATTGCTGGTATAGGTGCTGGCCACACTGAGCTGCGAGGCACGCCCTTGTGCATCGCTTAAGCGGCTGTCTGAAACTGGGTGGGTGAGTAGAAACTCAGGCGGGTTGCCGCCTTGTAGTCGCGCCAAGCGTTGCATGGCAGAAAACATGCGGACCATGGCATGAGGGTCGTAGCCAGCATCGGCCATCGCCTGTAAGCCGATACGGTCAGCCTCTTGCTCAAAACGTCTTGAGTAGCTGAGCTGGTCCTGGATCAGGGCAGCCTGTGAGCCCATGGCGGCGGCAAGGCCCGCTTCGCCACCTCCGCTGGCCGCTACCAGCATGCCCGCCAGCATGGCTGCCATGGCAGGAAGTTGCGTCTGTTCTGCTCGCGCGCTACCTCGGGCATAGTGGCGCTGTGATAAGTGGCCAAGCTCATGAGCAATCACCGAGACAAAAGCACCTTCATCTTCAGCAAAGGCAAAAAGCCCGGAATTGATTCCCACCACGCCACCGGGAACGGCAAAGGCATTGAGTGATCGGTTATCGACCATCACCATCGTCGTTTGCAGGTCTCCCAATTGGCTGTATGGCAGCAGGCGCGCCACAAGGCTTTCCAGGTAATCGCTTACGATAGGGTCTTGCCACTGAGGCGCCTGGGCCCGGAACTGACGTAGCCATGCTCGGCCCAAACGGAACTCTTCACTGCTGGCTGATGACGAGGGACCGCCAAGCGTGGGCAGATGATAGTCATTAAGTGCGTAGCTTGGCGGGCTTGAGACGCTAATGCTGCAAGCAACAATTAGCGCGCAGAGCCCACGGGGATAAGCAGTCCGTATGTGCGGCATGGCATCCTCATTGATAAGGGTAAAGCGCAGCGGTTACCGCTGTGACATTGATTGATGCTGTAAAGTGCCGTTAAATCAAGTGAACAGTGATCATCGCAACATAAACAGTTTATGCAACAATGGCGAGATCATGCAGGCATTTTTAGGGAGCAGGTATGTCTGAATCATCCGTACGTTTTCATCCAGACGTGGTGCTTGATGCGTGTGGGCTGCCGTGTCCGATGCCGTTACTCAAGACTAAACAGGCGTTAGCCGGTTTGGCGGCTGGGCAGTTGCTTGAAGTGCGTGCCACTGATGCAGGCTCATGGCGCGATATAGCGTCGTTTACTGATCAAGGCAATCATGAGATGGCGGCGCGAGAGCAGCATGAAGGCACGTACTTTTTTTGGATACGTAAGGCGGGAGACGCACACTAATGACCATGCGTACTATTCTTAAAAGCTGGGTTGAACGCTATTTTTCCGATGAAGAAGCGCTCGTCTTATTGCTGGTATTGGTGGCTGGCTTTACGGCCATTATCTTGTTTGGCCACATGCTGGCGCCGTTTTTTACCGCACTGGTTCTGGCTTTTCTGCTGCAAGGGGTGGTGAGCGCTTTAACGCGAAGAGGGATACCCCATCTTTTAGCCGTTACTCTTATTTTTCTAGCCTTTATCAGTGCTTTGTTAACCCTTGCGTTCATTTTAATGCCGCTGATTTGGAATCAGTTGGTCGGGTTTGTACATGAAACGCCGCGCATGTTTGCCAGCGGCCAGGGGTGGTTGGATGAGATGCAGGCGCGCTACCCAAACCTGGTTACGCCTGATCAAATGCAGAGCTGGATCGGTGTAGCAAGCCGTGAAATTAGCCAGCTAGGCCAGCGTGCGCTGACGCTCTCCTTGGCCTCTTTGGGTAATGTCATGTCACTGATTATTTACCTCGTCCTTGTGCCCATTCTGGTCTTCTTTATGCTGAAGGACCGCGAGGCGCTGGTTGGGTTCGCGGTTTCGCTGTTGCCACAAAAACGTGCGCTGTTAACGCGCATCTGGCAGGAAATGGATCATCAGATTGCGAACTATATTCGGGGCAAGTTCATCGAAATCATCATTGTGGGTACGGTAGCGTTTGGCACCTTTACCTTTTTTGGTTTGCCGTATACAGCGCTGCTGGCTGTTCTGGTGGGCTTTTCGGTGCTGGTGCCTTTTATCGGCGCTGCGGTGGCTACACTGCCGGTCATGGCGGTAGCAGGTTTTCATTTTGGATTAAGCGATCAGTTTATTTACGTGCTGGTTGCCTATGGCGTGATTCAGGCGCTGGATGGAAACGTTCTGTCGCCAGTGCTGTTTTCTGAAACCAATAATATTCATCCCGTTTCCATTATTGTCGCGGTGCTTTTCTTTGGCGGTATTTGGGGCTTCTGGGGCGTGTTTTTCGCCATTCCGTTGGCCACGCTGCTAAAAGCGTTGGTCTACGCTTGGCCGAGGGGTGTTCGTGAGCAGAATGGAGAAGAGGGTATTATCCAGGCGGAGTCATAAGACCGCACGGCCGCTGCCCGAGGGTTAACAATGCCCTTGGTTTAACACGCTGAGTCTTTTGAACAGTTAACGCCCGCTCGGTGACGACACTGAGCGGGCGTTTTTATTAACGGCTCGCGTGTAGTGCTTCCGCGGCAGCCAGCACTTCCTCTACGTGGCCTGGCACTTTAACGCCACGCCATTCGTTGGCAAGGTTGCCTGCTGCATCTATTAAGAAAGTACTGCGCTCAATGCCCAGATGCTCCTTGCCGTACATTTTTTTCAGTTTGATAACATCAAATATCGTACAGACAGTTTCATCCTTGTCGGAAATGAGCGGGAAGTTAAAATCCTGCTTGGCTTTAAAATTTTCCTGGGCACGCAAACCGTCCCGAGACACCCCTAAAATAACCGTATTGGCGTTATCGAACGCTTTTTTATGGTCGCGGAAATCGCCGCCTTCGGTGGTGCAGCCGGGTGTGCTGGCCTTGGGATAAAAATAGATAACGACCTGTTTGCCACGTAGTTCCGACAGTGTGATTGTCGTATCGCCCGTCGCACTTGCAGAAAAATCGGGGACAGGTTGGCCTAATTCGATATGCATGCAGACTCCTAATCGTTGACGACTTATAGGGTGATTACACGCAACCTGAGGCAGCATGTCAAAGGCATGATAGGTGTGCATCACAAACTCACAGCGGTTTGCGCTGTACAGGCTCGAATCGCCTGAGTACCATTTACCCTCTGTAGGCCCAAACGGGCAGTCGCCATGATGCGTAAAAGAGTGGTTCGGCGCCTTGTCTGGATGTCCATGTTGGGCTTGGTCTCATAATTTTGTAGATGAGGAATAAACGGATGATCACAGGCAGCATCGTCGCCCTGGCGACGCCGATGAAAGTCAATGGCGACATCGACTGGGAGGCGCTTCGTCGTCTGGTGAACTTCCACCTTGATAACGGAACAGACGGCATCGTTGCCGCAGGCACCACTGGCGAGCCTACGACCATGACGTTTGCAGAGCACTTTGACGTGATCCGCAGTGTGGTGGAGGAGGTCAACGGACGCATTCCGGTGATCGCCGGTACGGGTGCTAATGCGACGTCTGAAGCCGTTGAGCTTGCTCGGTACGCCAGTGAAGTAGGGGCTGATTACTGTTTGTCCGTTTGCCCCTATTATAATAAGCCGACTCAGGAAGGCTTGTACCAGCACTTTAAGGCGGTGGCAGAAGGCAGCAAACTACCGGTTATCATGTATAACGTGCCGGGGCGTACCTGCTCTGACCTGTACAATGAAACGGTTGTACGCTTGGCAGGCGTTGATAACATCATCGGTTTGAAAGATGCCACTGGAAACCTTGAGCGCGCAGAAGATCTAATTTCGCGCTTAAAGGGCAGTGACTTTATGCTGTATTCCGGTGATGACGCGACGGCCTGCGAGTTTATGCTGATGGGTGGGCATGGTGATATTTCGGTGACGGCGAACGTTGCCCCTAAGGCAATGCATGAGCTATGTGTGGCCGCTGTCGCTGGCGACGCAGATAAAGCGCATCAAATTAATACCCGTTTAATGCCGTTGCATACTAATCTGGGCATTGAATCCAATCCTATACCGGTAAAATGGGCGCTTAACCGGATGGGGTATATGGATGCAGGTATTCGTTTGCCACTGACATGGTTATCCGAGAAGTACCACGCCACTGTCAGTGAAGCGCTGCAACTGGCGGGCGTGATTGAGGAGTAATGCTCTTTCATTACACCCAGCGCGATACCCTTTGTTACCGGGAGCACAGTGATGTGCTGCCGGTTAACTGATTTGTTGACTGTTAAGGTGGCTTGATGAGCTTTGTGCTTGAAAAACGTGCGCTTAAATGGATACCGCTGGCACTCGTAACGGCTGTCGCTCTGGCAGGTTGCGCGCGCGATGGTTATTACCACGACCGTAACCTGGATTATACAGAAGCCGCTCCGGCGCCCCCTCTGGTGCTGCCAGAGACCCGCAATGCGCAGCGCTATCAGGATGCACTGCCCGTTCCTCAAGCAGCCATGCAGGGTGCCCGCATCGAAGAAGCTGCGGAAATACGCGCTCCTCAGTCGTTATCGATTGGCAGTGGTCTAGAGCCCGAATACGTGGAACGCCGGGAAGCAGGTAGCCAAAGCTGGCTAGTGGTGGCGGCCGATACGGGCGCCGTCTGGCCGCAGTTGGAGTCCTTTGCGCGTAGCCGTCAACTAGGTGTGGAGCAAAGCGATGCGTCGCAGGGCGTTATCGTAACGTCGCAGGCCGATTTACGTCTGCAAAGTGCCATGCGTTCTGGCAGCAGTGAAGTGCGCTGTGAACGTGGTGGCCAGACCATGACGAGCTGCCTCGACGCCTTGGAAGAGTTTCTGGGGGCGCGCAGTGCGTCACAGAGCGTGGCTTCCTCCTGGAATGCCCAGCGCTTGAATACCCAGCAAACGCTACAGCTTCGTCAGCAGGGTGATGAGTGGCAAGCTGTCATTCCCCAGCCGATTGATCGTGTTTGGGCTGAACTCAATCACTATCTCGCGTTGGATTTCACCCTACAAGGTCAGCGTAATCTGCTCGCTACCAGCCCGGAGCGTCATGAATTTCTGGTGGAATACATGACCGAGACTGAGCGTGGTCGCAACCCGCTGCAAATTGTATTTAGTGCCGATGTGCGCAAGATGCCCCAGGAAATACGTATTGTGCTGCAGCCCGATGGCAATCAGACCATTTTACGCGCGGTGAATGCCAGTGAGCGTGAGTTTAATGCCGATGACCAGCGTGAGCTGTTAGAACGTGTTGCTGGCTATTTACGTTAATCTGTTTATTTGATCCCTTTCGGAGCTGTCATGGAAAAGCGCCAAGAACTTTATGCCGGTAAGGCAAAATCTGTATATCACACCGATGATCCGGATCTGCTGGTGCTGCAGTTTCGTGATGACACCAGCGCTTTTGATGGTAAGAAGAAAGAAGCGCTGGCCCGTAAAGGGATGGTCAATAACGTCTTCAACGCATTTATTATGGAGCGTTTGCAAGAGGCCGGTATCCCTACGCATTTTGAAAAACAACTCTCCGATACCGAGAGCCTTGTTAAGAAAATGCAGATGATTCCGGTCGAGTGCGTGGTACGCAACATCGCTGCGGGTGGGCTGGTAAAACGGCTGGGCGTTGAAGAAGGTGTTGCACTTACGCCGCCTACCTTTGAGCTGTTCTTGAAGAACGACGAAAAAGGCGACCCGATGATCAACGAGTCGTTGGCAGAAACCTTTGGTTGGGCAACGCCCGAGCAGCTGGCCAAGATGAAAACGCTGACCTTCAAGGTTAACCACGTGTTAAAGCAACTGTTTGCCGAAGGCGATATGCTGCTGGTGGACTACAAGCTTGAGTTTGGCGTGTTCAAAGGCGAAGTGGTGCTGGGCGATGAGTTCTCTCCGGATGGCTGCCGCCTGTGGGATGCCAATACCCGAGAGAAGCTGGATAAAGACCGCTTCCGCCAAGGCCTGGGCGGCGTGATCGAAGCCTACGAAGAAGTAGGTCGGCGTCTGGGAATCACCTTTCCTGCCTGATCGCCCGTACTAGCCAGTCATGATGTCGATAGCCACCACTTCTAACGTGGTGGCTTCGTCGTTGTGTAGGGCTCGAAACTTCACATCGACATCGCGCAGCCTAACGCCATAGACACGCCCAGGCTCCTCGCTTTGCTTGTAAGCGGGGCGTGGGTCTTGCCCAAGCACTTGCTCGATCAAGGCATACAAGCTTGCGCTATCAACGCGGCGTGCCAAGGTATCCAGCGCATCGTGGCTGAACGTGACGGGCAGCAACACGGGGGCTTGCGGTGCAAAACCGGCGACAGCTTCAGGGCGTGCTTCGGCCCAGGGCAGGTAGGGCTTGATATCGACCACCGGGGTGCCGCTCACCAAATCGCAGCCTTCGAGTCTTAAACGAACCCCTTGGTGAGTTTCGATACCGGCCAGCGTTACCAGCGAGAGGCCCAGCCGATTAGGTCGGTGGGTACTGCGGCTGGCAAATACACCTACCTTGCGGTTGCCCCCAAGCCGTGGTGGGCGCACTAATGGCGTCCAACGCTCTGGGCTTTGATGAAAAATAAATGACACCCAAAGATGGCTAAAATCCTCCAGTCCACGCACCGTTAAGGGGTCGTTATAGGGTGCCGTTAGCACGAGACTGGCGTTGGCCGCCTGCGCCAGGCCCGGTTGGCGGGGTATGCCAAACTTGTCCGGGTAGTCGCTAACAACGTAACCGATAGGCGTCAGCGTAAAGGACGCACTTTCAGGGGCATTGTGCATGCTACTGCCTTATGCTGAGATAGGCGGCCAAGTATAAAGCAGGCTGACGTTATACGCCGAATGCTTGATCCCCATTTCGATAACTGCTTAGAGGTGATGCATGCCAACGACCGAGGAGCTTTCTGCGCCAAAAGCCCCGGCGGCGAGGGTGACCTACCGCGCTGCTTTAGCGCGCGACGCCGCCGACCAGGCAGAAGTGTTTTACCATGCGGTCATGCAAGGCGCAGCCAGCCACTATGAGCTTAGCCAGCGGCGCGCCTGGGCCAATGCGCTGCCCCGTGAAGCCAGCGCCTGGGCGGTTCGCCACGCGCTTTACACCACACTGGTGGCGGTGTGCGACGGGCGCTGTGTGGGCTTCCTTGAGCTTGATGTGAAGGAAGGGCGTATCGAAACGCTGTATGTGTGGCCCTCGCTGACCGGGCGTGGTATTGGCACCACACTGTTGATTCATGCTGAGCGTATGCTGTTGGAGCAGGGAGTTGATCGCATCGAGATTGAGGCGAGCCTGATGCTTTATGACCGCCTGCTGCGCCGAGGCTGGGAAAACCTGGGCGAGCAGTGGGTTGAACGAAGCGGTGAGTCACTTCAGCGCTATCGGATGGAAAAGCGCCTGAGTGCGATTGAAACCTGAGCTTGAGACTAACTCTGAAGCTGACCCCTGGCTATACGCTATAGCTGCGGGTAATTCGCATGGAGAGATCAATGGACTGGATATCTTTGGTCAGCGCGCCGCTGGAAATACAGTCGATCCCCGTATCGGCAATCGCTTTGAGCGTAGTCGCATCGACATTGCCTGAGGCCTCAAGCGTGGCGCGCCCGCCGTTCAGTTCGACTGCTACGTACAAATCTTCAAGTGCGAAATTATCCAGCATGATGATGTCAGCCCCGGCCGCCAATGCCTGGTCAAGCTCTTCAAAGGTCTCTACTTCCACCTCTACCGGCACACCCTTGGCAAGTGTCCTTGCCTGACTCACCGCGGCCTTGATGCCGCCGCATGCCGAAATGTGGTTCTCCTTGATTAAGAATGCATCCCAAAGACCTATTCGATGATTGTGGCCTCCGCCGCACGTAACGGCGTATTTTTGCGCCAAACGCAGGCCGGGAAGCGTTTTGCGGGTATCGAGCAGGCGAACGCCGGTACCCTCAATCAAGTTGACGTAGCGGCGCGTTGCGGTTGCCGTGGCAGACAGCGTTTGTAACATGTTGAGCGCCGCGCGCTCCCCGGTTAACAAACTACGTGCCGGGCCTTCCAGTTCCAAAAAGCCTTGGCCTTCATCCAGCAAGTCACCGTCAGCGGCTAGCCAGCGAAGCGTGACGCGCGCATCCAACTGCTGAAAAATTTCATCGACCCACGCAGTCCCACACAGCACCGCAGACTCACGGGTAATCACCGTCGCCGTTGCCCACTGGTCCTCGGGAATTAGCTGGGCAGTAATATCGCCTGAGCCTATATCTTCGTTAAGCAGGCGAGTCACGCAGGTGCTGATCTCTTCAGCTAGCGCATTTTGGTTGTTCATGGCGGTGAGCTCTCTGGGCATGATCAAATGAGACCGGCATTATAGTAAAAGAGGGCCGCTAATGAGAGCAGTGAAAAGAGCGCGACGTAAAGGAGACTTTGTGGGTGATTAATGACCAGACACACGACGGCTGGTGGGGCAGGGCGCGCAGGGTTGACTCGCCCAATTATGATGCGCGACCTACTGATGACGTATCGTTATTGGTACTGCATGCGATCAGTTTACCTCCTGGGCAATTTAGTGGTGATGCGATAGAGGCGCTGTTCACTAATCAACTGGCAACGGACCAGCACCCTTTTTTTGCCGAGATTGCCCATTTACGCGTTTCAGCGCACCTGCTTATCCGGCGTGATGGTGAGTGCGTGCAGTTCGTGAATACGGATCAGCGCGCCTGGCACGCTGGGCGTTCACGCTGGTGGGATAGCCACGCCATGCAGTGGCGGCAGGCATTGAATGACATTTCACTGGGCATTGAGTTGGAAGGTGATGACATAACGCCCTTTACCAAGGCGCAGTACCACGCGCTGGCAGAAGTCACTCAGTGGTTAATGGTTCGCTACCCAGCGCTTGATGCGTCACGAATGACGGGCCATGCGCATATCGCGCCGCTGCGTAAAACGGACCCAGGGCCCGCCTTTGATTGGGCCTACTTTTACCAGTGTTTGGCGAAAATCCACCTTGATACGCTTTAAAAAGAGCGATTAAGTTGTTCAACGACAAGAAAATAAAACGGTAGTTTAGCTACACTGCCTACGCATAAAGGGTGATAGGAAGCACCGTCGAAGCGTCTATGTTGCAGTGCAATAGTTTGTTTTCGATACGCTTTTCCACTACTCCGGAATTGGCAGCGTGGCGACTTTGCGGTATCTTCCTATATACAAAAGGCTAACTTTTACGACATTTATGTAGCTTTACTACATTCAGTGGTCTGTAGCTCGTTGAATATAGAGCTAAAAAAACATTAGCGTTACCGCGCAAATGCTTTTCTGCGGTGGCCATCAATCACCGCAGCTGCCCCAAACCCGTACGGGTTGGCGGGGCTCATGTCATTTATCGTCATTCGGAGAGACCTCTATGAGTCTGGAGACAAGAGAAGATCTCGATCCGGTCGAAACCACGGAGTGGCTGGAATCCCTGGAATCGGTGCTGGATCGTGAGGGCGAAGATCGCGCCCGTTACCTGATGACCCGCCTGGCGGATCGATTGCGCCGGGACGGGATGAAGGTGCCCTTCTCGGTGACAACCCCGCACCGCAACACGATTCCGCTGCATCGTGAAGCGCGGATGCCTGGTGATCTGTTCATGGAGCGGCGCATTCGCTCCTTGATTCGCTACAACGCGATCGCCCAGGTCATTCGTAATAACCGGGCCAACCCCGGGCTTGGCGGCCACATTGCCAGCTTTATGTCATCGGCAACCCTTTATGATGTGGGCTTTAACCACTTCTTCCGTGCGCCTAAAGATGACTTCGCTGGCGACCTGATTTACATCCAGGGTCACGTAGCACCGGGCATTTACGCACGCTCCTTCCTGGAAGGTCGTCTGTCTGAAGATCAGATGGATAGATTCCGTCAGGAAGTAGATGGCGATGGCTTGTCATCGTATCCGCACCCTTGGCTGATGCCGGATTACTGGCAGTTCCCGACCGTCTCCATGGGCCTTGGCCCAATCCAGGCGATCTACCAGGCCCACGTGATGAAGTACCTGCATCATCGTGAAATGAAAGACATGTATGATCGCAAGATCTGGTGTTTCATGGGCGATGGCGAGTGTGATGAGCCGGAATCCCTGGGTGCCATCTCACTGGCAGGCCGTGAGAACCTGGATAACCTGATCTTCGTTATCAACTGTAACTTGCAGCGTCTGGACGGCCCTGTACGCGGTAACTCTCGCGTTATGGACGAGTTTGAAGGCGTTTTCCGTGGTGCCGGTTGGAACGTAATTAAAGTCGTTTGGGGTCGTCACTGGGATCCGTTGTTTGAGAAGGATAGTAAAGGCGTCCTTCAAAAACGTATGGATGAAGCGGTCGACGGTGAGTACCAGAACTACAAGGCTAACGGCGGCTCTTATACCCGTGAGCACTTCTTTGGTAAGTATCCTGAAACCGAAGAAATGGTTAAAGATCTTTCCGATGATGATATCTGGAAGCTCAATCGCGGTGGCCACGACCCGTTCAAGGTCTATGCGGCCTACCATGAAGCCGTTAACTCCACTAACGGTAAGCCGACGGTTATTCTGGCGCATACGGTAAAAGGTTACGGTATGGGTAGCGGCGATGGCGAAGCAGCCAACGAAGCGCACCAGGTGAAAAGCATGGAGTATGAAGCACTGCGGACCTTCCGCGACCGCTTCGGTATTCCGCTTTCCGATGAGCAGCTCAAGGAAGTGCCTTACTATAAGCCGGAAGATGATTCGCCCGAGCTTAAGTATATGCACCTGCAACGCGAGCGCTTAAACGGCTACCTGCCCAGCCGCAAAAGCGATTTTGAAGCGTTGGAAATCCCCACGCTTGAAGACAAAACCTTCGCCACGCAAATGGCCGGTTCAAAAGGTCGTGAAGTATCGACCACCATGTCCTTTGTGCGCGTGCTCAATGGCTTGGTTAAAGACAAGAAGCTTGGCAAGCTGGTCGTTCCGATTATCCCTGATGAAGCGCGTACCTTCGGTATGGAAGGTATGTTCCGTCAGCTCGGCATTTATACCGCCGAAGGCCAGAAGTATGAGCCGATGGATAAAGGCCAAATCATGTACTACCGCGAGGACCAGAAAGGTCAGGTTCTCGAAGAAGGTATTACGGAAGCCGGCGCGATGTCAGCGTGGATGGCGGCTGCCACGTCTTACAGCAATAACCACCTGACGCTGTTGCCGTTCTACATCTACTACTCGATGTTTGGCTTCCAGCGCATTGGCGACTTGGCTTGGGCCGCAGGTGACCTGCAGGCACGTGGCTTTATGGTCGGTGGTACCGCCGGGCGTACGACGCTTAATGGCGAAGGTTTGCAGCACCAGGATGGCCACAGCTTAATCCAGGCGTCGACCATTCCTAACTGCCGTAGCTACGACCCCACGTACGGTCACGAAGTCGCTGTCATCGTTCAGGATGGTTTGAAGCGCATGTTCACTGATAAAGAGAACTGCTTCTACTACCTGACCGTGATGAACGAGAACTACGAGCATCCGGAGCTTGAAAACGTACCGGTCGACGATATCGTCAAAGGCATGTACCTGCTGCGTGAGACGAAGGGCGACAAGGGCCGCGTTCAGCTGATGGGGTCTGGCACCATTCTGCGTGAAGTGGAAGCCGCCGCTGAGCTGCTCGAACAAGACTGGGGTGTTGGCGCTGATATCTGGAGCGTGACCAGCTTTAACGAACTGCGTCGTGAAGCGCTGCTGCTTGAGCGTGAATCCTTCCTGAATCCGGACGCTGAGGCCAACAAGCCGCACGTGACGAAATGCCTGGAAGGCCGTGACGGTCCGGTCATTGCTTCGACGGACTACATGAAGCTTTATGCGGATCAGGTCCGTGCATGGGTACCAGGCGACTATACTGTTCTGGGTACCGATGGCTATGGTCGTTCGGACACGCGTAAGAAGCTGCGTTACTTCTTCGAGGTAGATCGCTACTTCGTTGTTGTAGCGGCCCTGCGTGCACTGGCTGAGCGTGGCGAGATTGAACGTAAGCAGGTTGGCGAAGCCATGAACAAATATGGCATCGACGCTAACAAGCCGAACCCGCTGACCAGCTAAACCGCTGCCCGGCGGGTTAAGTACCCGCCGGCTCGATCCGATTTGAAAGGAGCGCGACCTTGAGTAGCGAAATCATCAAAGTGCCCGACATCGGCGGTAGCGAAGGTGTCGAAATCATCGAGATCGCGGTGTCGGAAGGCGACGTCATTGCAGCGGAAGACACCCTGATCACGCTGGAGTCTGATAAAGCCAGCATGGATATACCGGCCCCGAAGGGCGGTAAAGTCGTTAAAGTGCTGGTTAAAGAAGGCGATACCGTTTCCGAAGGTGACGATATCGTTGAGCTGGAAGCGGAAGGCGGCGGCGATGCCGAGGAAGAGGACGACAAGCAAGCGTCCGAACCCGAGCAGAAAGAAGCCCCTGCGGCCGAAGAGAAGCCCAAGGCCGAGCAGAAAAGCGCCAAGAAATCCGGTGGCGGTAAGCAAACCGTGGATATCAAGGTGCCGGACCTAGGCGGCTCTGACAACGTTGAGATCATCGAAGTCGCGGTGAGTGAAGGCGATAGTATCGATGCTGAAGATACGCTGATCACCCTGGAGTCTGATAAAGCCTCCATGGATGTGCCGAGCCCGCATACCGGTAAAATTGTCGCGTTTACCGTTAAAGAAGGCGACACGGTTTCTGAAGGCGATGTTATCGGCCAGATGGAAGTCGAAGGTGAAGGTGGCGACGAGGCCGACGATGAAGCGCCTGCTGAGGAAGAGGCGAGCGCCTCCAGCAGCGAGCCTGAAGATACCCGCAGCGACGACGCGGCCAGCGGCGAGCCAGAGCGCAAGGAGATCCGCGTTCCGGATATTTCCGGCTCTACCGACGTACCGATTATTGAAATCGGTGTGGCAGTAGGCGATGAGATCAGCGAAGAAGATCCGTTGATCACGCTGGAATCTGATAAAGCCTCCATGGATGTTCCCAGCCCCTATAAAGGCAAGCTCCTTGAGCTGACCGTTAAAGAGGGTGATACCGTTTCTGAAGGCGATATCATTGGTTATATGGAAGTAGCGGGCGCGAAGAAAGCCGCTTCCAAGCCAGCGCCGAAGAAGGAGACTGCTCAGAAAACCGCTGAGAAGAGCACTGCCAAGCAGAGCGCATCAACCGTAGGCGGTACGCCCAGCCCTGAAGCGCAAATGGCCGCGCACAAGCCGCGTGATGGCAAGTTGGTACACGCAGGCCCAGCCGTGCGTATGCTGGCCCGCGAGTTTGGCGTCGACATTGGCCTGGTTAAGCCCAGCGGCCCCAAAGAGCGCGTGCTCAAAGAGGACGTTCAGGCCTATGTGAAGCAGGTCATTGCGAACCAGGGCAAGGCGCAAGCATCGGGCGGAGCAGCTGCCGCCACGGGTGGCGCCGGTATTCCGCCGATTCCGGAAGTCGACTTCAGCCAGTTCGGTGAAGTAGAAGAGAAGCCGATGGGTCGCCTGTTGAAAATGGGCGCGACCAATCTGCATCGTAGCTGGCTCAACGTGCCCCACGTGACTCAGTTTGACGAAGCGGATATCACCGAGCTTGAGAACTTCCGTAAGTCGATGAAAGCCGAAGCCGAAGCGCAGGGTGCCAAGTTAACCCCGCTGCCCTTCCTGGTGAAAGCGTGTGCTTTTGCGCTGCGTAAGTTCCCGCAGTTTAACGTCAGCTTAAAAGGCGACGGCGAAACACTGGTATGGAAGAACTACGTTCATATCGGTATTGCTGTTGATACCCCTGATGGCTTGATGGTGCCGGTACTGCGTGATGCCGATAAGAAGTCCTTGATCGAGATTGCCAAGGACATGGCAGAGCTGGGTAAAAAGGCACAAACCAAGAAGCTCAAGCGGGAAGAGATGACCGGTGGCTGTTTCACTATTTCGAGCCTGGGTTCGATTGGTGGCACGGCGTTTACGCCGATCGTGAATGCGCCTGAGGTGGCTATTTTGGGTGTTTCCAAAGCCCAAATGAAGCCGGTTTGGGATGGCGGAGCCTTCCAACCGCGCTTAATGATGCCGCTGTCGCTTTCCTATGATCACCGGGCAATTAACGGGGCGGATGCTGCGCGTTTCACGGCATTCCTGGCGGATGTGTTGACCGATATTCGCCGCTTGTTGCTGTGATCAGGTTGTCGGCATGATGTGGATTGTCGTTGCGCCGTTTGATGCGGTATCACGGCAATCCACGCAGCAGTATATGAGAAAGTAGCTGCAAATTAGGTTTAGTCAACGGCGCCCAGTGATGGGCGCCGTTTGCGTTTAGCACTTCAAACGAGGCGGCCGGTGCGCCTGGCGTGCATCACTTGGCTGTTTTATTTAAAAAAATCTTACAAAAATACCCTTCTCAGGCTTTTGGGGAGTTGTGCCGCATGAGTGGCCCGGTTATTGTCGGTTAATTCATTTTATTGCGTTTTACTTTCAAGGAGCAGTGGCCATGCGTTTAATCCTGTTGGGTGCCCCCGGCGCGGGGAAAGGGACTCAAGCTCAATATATTTGCGAGCAGTTCAAGATTCCTCAGATTTCCACCGGGGATATGCTACGCGCGGCAATCAAAGACGGCACCGAGCTGGGGCTAAAAGTTAAAGAGATAATGAACAGTGGTGGCCTGGTGTCCGATCAGATCATTATTGACTTGGTGAAAGAGCGTATCAGCCAGCCAGATTGCGAGAACGGGTTCCTGTTTGACGGGTTCCCGCGGACCATCCCTCAGGCCGATGCCATGAAAGAGGGTGGCGTGAAGATTGACCACGTGCTTGAGATCGCTGTCCCGGATGAAGAAATTGTCAACCGCCTGGCGGGGCGCCGCGTTCACCCGGCATCCGGGCGTGTTTACCACGTCGATCATAATCCGCCTAAAGAGCCTGGCAAAGACGATGTAACGGGCGAGCAGCTTATTCAGCGTGAAGATGACCAGGAATCAACCGTGCGTAACCGCTTGTCGGTTTATCACGATCAAACGGCACCGCTGGTGGATTACTACCAGCAGTGGGCAAACAAGGACGCTGAAGCAGCGCCCCAGTACCACCGTGTTGAAGGCGTAGGCAGCGTTGCCGATATTACGCGCCAGGTAAAAGAAGCCCTTGGCTGATTAAACGATGCTCGCTAAGCCGATGGCCCGCCAAGCGCGGGCCATCGTCGTATGGGCGCACTAAAGGTATAATGTTCGACTACTTATCACGAGTGCGGAATTGCTATGTCGTTACACCTTCTTGCGCTAGATGCCTCATCCAGCGCCTGCTCGGTAGCACTGCTACGTCAGAACGGCGCTGACCGCGAATGTCTAGCGCGCTACGAGATGACGCCGCGTGCGCATACTCGGCGGTTAATGCCGATGGTGGACGAGCTGTTAGCGCAAGCGCAGATTACACCGGCGGCGCTCGACGCCATTGCCTTTGGACAAGGGCCGGGCTCATTTACTGGGCTGAGAATCGCTACCGGAACGGCACAAGGCCTGGCCTTTGGTTTGGACCGGCCATTACTCGGCGTCTCAACGCTCAAGGCGTTGGCTCTCCAGGCCCATCGGCGCTTTCACTTTCGCTATATCGTCACTGCTCTGGATGCGCGTATGGGCGAGATCTACGCGGCCACATGGCACTGTTTGAACGATAGCGTGAGTCTGGAACAAGCTGAAGCCGTGTTGGCCCCGGAAGCGTTTTCACTACCTGAAGCTGAAACTGACTGGGTCGGTGTAGGCTCAGGTTTTACGCTTTGGGAGCGCTTTGCAGCCACGGTGCAAGTGAGCATGAGCCAGCACCTGGTTGATATGGAGCCTCGCGCTGAAGAGATGGCCTGGTTGGGTGCCGATGATTTTGCGGCAGGGTTAGGTCAGCCGGCGCATCTGGCTCAGCCGGTGTATTTGCGCAATAACGTTGCCTGGAAAAAGCCGGCATGAGCCTGCCTGAAAAGGCCGTACTCCCAGAAGGACTGGCGCTTACGTATTGCGAGGGACGTTTAGTACTGGCAGGGGATGAAAAACGCTATGGAAAACCGCTAAGCGTTGATTTTGCTGCAGGTAAAGCAGCCCATCGGCGTCAGTTTGGCGGTGGGCGAGGCCAACTGGTTGCCAAGGCGTGCGGGCTTGCTAAAGGCGTGACGCCAAGCGTTGTCGATGCGACGGCAGGGCTTGGGCGGGATGCCTTTGTACTGGCCGCACTGGGCGCTCATGTGCTGCTGGTTGAGCGTGTCGGCGCGATTGCCGCGCTGTTGGAAGACGGCCTGCTGAGAGCCGCTAAAGCGCATGATATAGCTGATATCATCGCTCGCATGACCTTGCGCCATGGCGACGCGGCTCAGTCGCTTGAAGCGTTGGTTACCGAGGCCGCGTTTGATCCACAGGTCGTGCACCTGGACCCGATGTTTCCGCATCGGGAAAAGTCAGCGCTGGTCAAAAAAGAGATGCGCCTGTTTCGCGAATTGGCGGGCGATGACGATGATGCGCCGCGGTTGTTGGAAGCCGCTCTGGAGGTAGCGACACACCGGGTGGTGGTAAAACGTCCCCGTAAAGCCCCTCCGATTGCAGGCCCCGCGCCTCAGCATGTGCTGGAGGGAAAGACCAGCCGCTATGATCTCTATGTTAAGCAGTCGCTTCATCGTTGAGTCGATACGCATTACGCATTAACGAGGTATTTCATCAGGAGCAGAGCGCTATGAAGTATCAGCCCCTGACATGGCATGCGGGCAATCGGTTTACCCTGCTGCCAGAGGCGTCTCGCTTTCTACCCGCCATGCTTGAAGCCATCAACCACGCCAATCACTATGTGTTGGTTGAGCTTTACTTGATGGAGTCGGGAGCGCTTGCTGACCAGGTGATACAAGCACTAACAACGGCAGCCCAGCGGGGTGTAAGGGTGTATCTGCTGTTGGATGGCTTTGGTTCCAAGGGGCTTGCTAGCAGCGACCGCGAGCGGCTTCTCCACGCGGGCGTGGCGCTGCGCTTTTTCAATCCGGTGGGGCTCCACTCACTGGCTCGGAACCTTAGTCGTGACCACCGCAAAATTATAGTGGTCGATGGACAAATAGCCTTTACCGGTGGGTTTGGCGCCGTCGATGAATTTTTAGAGGCATGGTACGACATTGCCGTGCGTATTGAAGGCCCGGTCATCGCCGACTGGGAGATGCTTTTTCGCACCCTCTGGCGTTCGCGCTTAACACGCGCAGAGGATAAGCGTCCTCCGGCGCCTCTTCCTCAACAGCGCCAGGCAGAGGCGTTTGAAGGCGGGGCAATCGGCCGAGCCATACAGGGCCGAGGCTACCGGTACCAGGCGATTCGTCACTCGCTTTACCGCCGGGTGCAGGGCGTTCAAGGGCGTCTTTGGCTCTGTACGCCCTATTTCGTGCCTACGTTTACACTGCGCCGTCGCTTGGCGCGGGCTGCAAAGCGGGGCGTGGATGTACGCCTTTTGCTGCCCGGCGCGAAGCATGACCACCCCAGCGTGCGTTACGCAGGACAACGTTTTTATCAGTCGATGCTTAAAGCGGGCGTACGCATTTACGAATTCCAGCCGACGTTTATTCATGCCAAATTTGTACTCGCGGATGACTGGGTGAGTATTGGCTCGTGTAACTTCGATCACTGGAATCTGCACTGGAACTTGGAGGCCAATCAGGAAGTGATGGACGAGCGGCTTGCTCAGGATGTGTGCGCTATGTTTGAGCGTAATTTTTCGGCCAGCAAGGAAGTGCTGGCCGAGGAGTGGGCCGCGCGCTCATGGAAGCAGCGCGCCTTTGAATGGATATTTGGTACGCTGGATTCAGTGATTACCCGGCTTAAGTAACGATACCGGGTTGAATGAACACTGACTTAGCGGCGCTTGCGGCTCTTGGCAGGCGTTTTTTTGCGCGGCTTGGGTTTGGGCGTTTCCGGTGGAACGCGGTAATGCAAATACAAATCAAGCACGAGCTCTGGCAATTGCGCGACCAGGCTTTCCTGGTGTGCCGTGTCGCTTGCCATCTCGGCCATGTCGGGCTCATCATCAAATAGCCCGGAAAGCAGCATAAAGGGCAAAAGCAGTGTTGCCGCGGCTTCTTCATCCTCCTGGAACCACGCGCTTTCATCGCTGAAGACGCCTTCCATAAAGCCCGCGCACCAGTCGCCAATCGGTGTTTCTTCCGCAGGCAGCCCATCCAAGGTTAAATCAAAAGGTAGTTCAGGAAGCCCGCCTTGCTCCAGCACGGCCATTGCGTTGTTGCGCAGCAGGGTTAGCAGATTAACAATTTCATTGCGCTCGTTATCATCGGCATAGCGCGGTTCGCCTTGAAACAGCTCAACGAGCCACTGAGCCGGTGATACTTCGCTGGGAGCTACCGCGAGTGCCACGAGAAAGCCGTGGGCGGAGATCACGTCCAGCGCGTCTTCATCGACCTGGTCTGAGTCGAGGAAATCATCCAGCCTGTCGAGCTGCTCATCGGTCAGCAGTGGCTGCGGAGGGACAGTCTCTGGCGCGTTTGCATCGTCGGGGCGCTCTGCCATAGCAAGCCTCATGAGTTGGGTCGTTTAAAAAATGATACTAATGGGTAACCATCATTTAGGCATTCATTAATGACAAGTTTATCACTAATAGGCGCATCGCTAACGGGTACATTGCCGCTGCCGCCCTGGCCGGAAGATGAATTAGCGGCGCTGTCACCCGAGGCGCTACAAAAAGCGGCATTAAGCCGGGTCGAGCAAGCGTGGCAGCGCTGCCTGGAAGTGTATCCGCAGTTGCCGCGGCCCCGGGTATGGTTTGATTTAAAGGGCGCTTCAGCGGGACAAGCCCATTGGGGACGCGGTGGCCTGCGGTTTAATTTTATTTTGCTTAGTGACAATCGTACTGCGTTTTTTAACGATGTGATTCCGCATGAGATGGCGCATTGGCTGGTGTTTCATCTACGTGACGGGCGACGCTTAAAACCACACGGGCAAGAGTGGAAAACCGTGATGCGGGACTTGTTTGGGCTAGCCCCTCACGTTACCCACCGCTTCGACGTTCATAAGGCTCAGCCTGCACCTTACCGCTATCAGTGCGCCTGCCGTGAGCACCTGTTGACGGCTAGGCGTCATGCGCTAGTTAACAAGGGGCGCCGCTATCGTTGTCGTCATTGCCAGGAGACGTTGGTCTATATCGCTTACGACAATCATTGAAAGCCATCCAGGTTGCTGTTTTTTAAATAAAAAATGTTAATACCAATGTCTAAGAGGAAGCCGCCTAAGGGAGGTTTATGCTAGGGGAACATTCAGTGGTGTCGGGGCAACAAAGAATAATACCGACTACATTCCTATTGAGAGTGCGTTTCTACGGACATGAGGCAACTATGAGCGAACATCAAAACGTCTATCCGGTGCGCGATGCTATCGCCGCCAACGCCTGGGCCGATAAAGAAAAGTTCACGGCCATGTACCAGCAGTCCAAGGATGATCCCGAAGGTTTCTGGGCAGAGCAGGCCAAGCGTCTTGATTGGATTAAAGTGCCAACCATCATCAAGAACACCTCATTTAAACGGGATAATGTGGATATTCGGTGGTTTGAGGACGGCGTACTCAACGTGAGTGCCAACTGCCTTGACCGGCACCTTGAACAGCGCGGCGATCAAACGGCGATTATCTGGGAAGGCGATAATCCTGATGAATCCAAGCATATTACCTATCGTGAACTGCATGAGCGTACCTGCCAATTGGCCAATGCCCTGAAATCGCTGGGTGTTGAGAAAGGCGATACGGTGACGATGTACATGCCCATGATCCCTGAAGCGGCCATGGCAATGCTTGCTTGTGCGCGGATTGGTGCGGTTCACTCGGTCGTCTTTGGTGGCTTTTCGCCCGATGCGGTAGCCCAGCGGATTGTTGGTGCCGATTCCAAACTGATTATTACCGCCGACGAGTCAGTGCGTGGTGGCAAACACGTGCCGCTCAAGGAGAACGTCGATTCAGCACTTACTCGCGAAGGCACCGACGTCTGCAAGAATGTGCTGGTCGTAAAACGTACCGGTGGTGACATCGACTGGAAGGAAGGCCGCGATCTCTGGTTTGATGAATTGGTTGATCGACAGCAAGCGGTGTGCGACGCCGAGCCGGTGGGCGCCGAAGATCCGTTGTTTATCCTGTATACGTCTGGCTCAACAGGTGCGCCTAAAGGCCTTAAGCACACGACGGGTGGCTACCTTACCTACGCCGCCATGACTCACCAGTATGTGTTTGATTACCAGGAGGGTGAGGTCTATTGGTGTAGCGCTGATGTGGGCTGGGTGACCGGACACAGCTATATCGTCTACGGGCCGCTTGCCAACGGAGCGACCACGTTGATGTTTGAAGGCGTGCCCAGCTATCCGACTCACGGGCGCTTGGGTGAAATTGTTGATAAGCATAAGGTCAACATTCTGTACACCGCGCCCACTGCCGTGCGTGCCCTGATGGCCCATGGTGACAACGTGATGAGCACCAGCTCACGCGACAGCCTGCGCCTGCTGGGTTCGGTAGGCGAGCCGATTAACCCGGAAGCCTGGGAGTGGTTCTATCGGGTGATTGGCAACGAAAACTGCCCGATTGTGGATACCTGGTGGCAAACGGAAACCGGCGGCATCATGATTTCTCCGCTGCCAGGCGCAATGGATCTAAAGCCTGGCTCTGCCACGTTGCCCTTCTTTGGTGTACAGCCAGCCCTGGTGGACAACGAAGGCCACCAGCTTGAAGGCGCCGCCGAAGGCAATCTGGTGATCCTTGATTCCTGGCCGGGGCAGGCGCGCTCTATCTGGGGCGATCACGAACGCTTTGTGCAGACCTACTTCTCCACCTACGATGGCATGTACTTCACCGGCGACGGCTGCCGTCGTGATGAAGATGGCTATTACTGGATTACCGGACGTGTGGATGACGTGCTTAATGTGTCGGGCCATCGCATGGGCACCGCAGAAATAGAGTCCTCGCTGGTTGCGCACTCGGCGGTGGCTGAAGCGGCGGTGGTAGGTTTCCCCCACGATATCAAGGGGCAGGGCATCTATATCTATGTAACACTGAACGATAGTATTGAGCCATCTGATGAGCTTAAGAAAGAGCTGACCCAGTGGGTACGTAAAGATATCGGGCCTATTGCCTCCCCCGATGTGATCCAATGGGCGCCGGGGCTGCCTAAAACGCGCTCGGGCAAGATTATGCGGCGTATCTTGCGCAAGATTGCGGCCAACGAATGTGATGGCTTGGGGGACACAAGCACGCTGGCTGATCCCTCAGTGGTTGACGAATTGATTGAGCATCGAGCCAATCAATAGTAGCTTACTACTCAGTGGCTTAAGCGTGATGAGTGCTACGTAAGTTGATGAGTGTCAGCCAAAAAGAGCGCAAATAGCAGCATGCTGCGCTTATGCGTTGTAGTGCCGACCAGAGGGTCGGCACTGTTGCGTTTAAAAGGGTGACATAATGATGACAAAATATGCAGGTATGCTTGGGCATGAAGAAACCTTGGGGTACCATGCGTTGACCGTTTGAGCCTAGCGTCGTAGCGGCACGTATTTCCGCTGCACGAGGAACCGGAGGAATATCCATGGCAGTAGCCCATAAGTTTATCGTTGCAGACGACCATCCGCTGTTTCGTGCAGCGCTCACTCAGGCCTTGCGCCAATTAGCCCCGCAGGCTGAGATTGTCGAAGCCGACACCATGGAAGCCACAACGGAAGTGGTTAATCGCCATCCTGATGCCGACCTGATCTTGCTGGACTTGCACATGCCAGGTGCACATGGCTTTTCAGGGCTCATTCAGTTGCGTGGCCAAATGCCGGATATTCCGGTGGCGGTGGTGTCGGGCAGTGATGAACCTTACGTCGTGCGGCGGGCAATTGACTACGGTGCTTCGGGCTTTATTCCTAAATCATCGTCGTTGCAGCTGATTGCTGAAGCGGTAGGCGAAATTCTTCAGGGTGAAGTCTGGCTGCCAGAGGCGTTGGCTAACGTGTTGGAAGAGACCAGTGAAGAGGAGTCGCGCTTTGCTGAAGCGATTGCTTCGTTAACGCCCCAGCAGTTTCGTGTGTTGAATATGCTAACCGAAGGGCTGCTCAATAAGCAGATTGCCTACGAGCTCAACGTTTCTGAAGCAACGATTAAAGCTCATGTGACGGCGATTTTACGCAAGCTGGGCGTTCATTCGCGCACACAAGCGGTCATTGCGGCGCAAAAACTGGAAGTCGAGCCGCCTAAAGTTGAGTCATAAACGCTCTCGTGGCGTGATTAAAAAAACCGCTTACGCACAACGTAAGCGGTTTTTTTCTGCGGTACATATAGGCTAGGTATTGGCCCGGCTGGCCTGTAACGTGCGGGTCAATAGCGCGCGAAGGGCGGCAGGTTTTACCGGTTTCAGCAGCAGTTGATAGCCGTCGCGTTTGACCTTATCCGCAACGGCTTCGGTACGGTCAGCGGTAATCACAATGCCGGGCACCGCGCCCGATAAACGCTCGCTCAGTGCGTCCAGAGCCATCAAGCCGGTCACTTCATTGTCCAGGTGATAGTCAGCGAGGATCGCATCCGGGTCGCCATCCATGTTGCGCAGGATGGATTTAGCGCCCCCAATGCTGGTGGCGGTAAAGACTTCACACCCCCAGCCGCTGAGCATGGCGGTCATGCCTTCCAAAATCAGGGTTTCATTGTCGATACACACAATGCGCGCACCGGCTAGCTTATTGCCGCTGCGCCGGTTGGTAGGCTCTTGCTCGGCAGCGGTGATTGCCCTGGCCGCTACCACAGGCACGCTGACGGAGAACACGGTACCAGTACCTTCCCAAGAGCGAACCTTAATCGGATGGTCAAGCACTCGGCTCATGCGGTCAGCAATAGAGAGCCCAAGCCCCAGGCCTTTTTCACTCTCCTTGTGACGCGATACCTGATCCAGACGGCGGAACTCCTGAAAGATTTCCGTGAGCTTGGACTCGGGGATGCCGGGGCCGCTGTCCCAGACTTCTATTAAAAGCCGCTGCCCTTGGCGACGACAGCCCAGCAGCACATGCCCATCCTGCGTATAACGCACCGCGTTGGAAAGGAAGTTTTGCACGATCCGACGCAGCATCTGCGGGTCCGAATCAACCCATAGCTGGGTTGGCACAACGTTGAGATCCAGGCCGCGGTTATCGGCCATGACTTCAAATTCAGCGCGCAGCGGGCGGAATATATCGGCGAGTGCAAAGTGGCTGCGGCGCGGTGTCAGCGCGCCAGCGTCCAGTTTGGAGATATCCAGCAACGTGCTCAACAGCTCTTCAGCGGCCTGTAGCGAGTTATCAATATGCCCGATGGTACGCTGTGTATCCGGAGTGGTTACGTTTTGCATAAGCGCTGACGTAAACAGCCGAGCAGCATTCAGCGGCTGCAATAAATCGTGGCTTGCTGCTGCCAAAAAGCGTGTTTTAGAGGCGTTGGCATCTTCCGCCAGTTGCTTGGCCTGGCGCAGGGCCTGCTCGGCCTCGGCGCGAACACGGTTCTCCTGACGCAGGGCGGCGTTGGCTTCAGAAAGTGCTTGGGTGCGCTCGCGAACGCGCTCTTCTAGTGTTTCATTGGTCTCCTCAAGCGCTATTTCAGCTTGTCGACGCTCGGTAATGTCTTGATAAAGCGAGAAAAAGCCCAGAATCGACTGGCTGTCGCCAAAGTGAGGGGTATAGGTCACCAGCATATGGCGCATGACATCGTTGACGTGCATGGAGACTTCAAAACTTACCCGTTCTCCATTCAGTGCTCGGGCGACCCAAGGGCCACGCTCTTCTGACTGCTTAAGTGACAGCACATCCTCAAAGCGCCGACCAATCACCGCATTACGATCAATGTTAAATGCTTGCTCATAGGCGCGGTTGGTAAACAGGTAGCGGCACTCTTTATCAAAGTAGGCAATGAGCGCAGGGACATTATCGGTGTAAATACGGATATTGTTTTCGGAACGAATCAGTGCCTCTTCAATCCGCTTTTGCTGGGTAATATCCTGGTACGTGTAAACAAATCCACCGCCGGGCATCGGATTACCCTGAACTTCCAGCACGCTGCCATCCTGACGATAGCGCACGTAGCGGTGAGGGTGACCTTCGCGAATATTATCCAGCAGTAGCTGGACATGCTCTTCGGGGTCGCCCGGGCCATATTCGCTGTTATGAGCGTTATAGCGGAAGATGCGATCAATTGGCGCGCCGACGCGAATTAAATGGTCGGGAAAGCGGAACAGCTCAAGATAGCGTTGGTTCCAGACGACCAGGCACAGATTTTGGTCAACAACGCTAATCCCCTGGTTAATGTTTTCGATAGTGGCCTGCAGCAGTGCCCGGTTGAACTCCAGTACCTGTGACGCTTCATCCACAATAGAGATAACATCGGAAATGCCGATTCCGCGTCCTTGTAGCGCTGAGTTAACGACAATGCGTGCCGAGGATGCGCCGAGTACCGAGGCAAGAAACCGCTCGGTAAATTGAATAACATCAATGGAGGCACGTGTGCTGTAGTCCAGTGGCTTGCCCAGGCGGCGCGCGTAATCCTCAAATGCCCGTTCCACCTGGCTTGCGCCCAAAAAGCGCTCACATAATACTTTTAGGTCGCCCACCGTCGTGGCACCTGTCCACGGGCGGTTCACCGAGGTCTGGCGCGTTTCAACACTATCGACAAATAGCGAGGCCTGGATACGCTCAACCACTCGCTGCGAGGTCACCTGGGAGATGAAGATATAGCAAAACAGGTTAACGCCCAGCGATAGCATGACGCCGTGGGTAAAGCTATCCCCCAGGTTCAGGCCAAAAAGGGCGGTGGGAGAGAGCCAAGCAATCCCCATCGGGCCGTCAGAGAGCCATGCCAGGGGCAGCACGCCGGCATTCGTCATGGCGGGCAACAAGAGGCTGTAAACCCAGATGGCAAAGCCTGCGTTCATCCCCACGATAACGCCCAACCGGTTACCGCGTTTCCAGTAAAGCCCGCCAATGACCGCAGGGGCAAACTGCGCGGCGGCCGCAAAGGAGAGCATGCCGATAGAAGCAAGCGAAGTGAGCTCGGCGATGAGTCGGTAAAAGCCGTAGGACATCGCCAACACGACAGCAATGGTGATGCGACGGGCTCGCAGGACCAGGCGTCCGTAGTCACGGGCTTTGGTATCAAACCAGCGCAACCGGAACAGGGCCGGGATAACAATTTCATTAGAAATCATGATGGAAACGGCGACTGCTGCAACAATCACCATGCCGGTGGCGGCTGAAAAACCGCCAATGAAGGTCAGCAGCGTTAACCACTCATGGCCCGAGGCCATGGAAAGCGCCAACACATAGGTGTCTGGCTCGACGCCGCTCTCTGAAAAGAGCAGTAACCCGGCTGCGGCCAAAGGCACAACGAAAAAAGCGATAGCCAACAGATAAAGCGGAAACAGCCAGCGGGCTTTGGTGGCGTCATCCGGGTGAATATTTTCAACCACGGCCACATGAAATTGACGTGGCAGGCAGAGAATCGCCAGCATCGCGAGCAGCGTTTGTGCCCAAAAGCTTTGGCCGAAGTCCTGGTTGGCGAGCTGACGCTGAAGGCCAAGCTGGCTCTCTGCGTGCCCCATTAGCTCGCTCAAACCATCGAACATGCCCCAGGTAACAAAGGCGCCTAGCACAATAAATGCGACAAGTTTGACGATGGATTCAAACGCGACGGCATGAATCAAGCCTTCATGGTGCTCGGTCGCATCGGTATGACGGGTACCAAACAAAATGGCAAACACTGCCATAATAACGGCTATATAAAAGGCGGTGTCGCCAAAGAGCGGGCTCCCCACGCTATCGCTGGCATCGGTTAGCACGCTAAACGTGGACGAGACAGCCTTTAGCTGTAGCGCGATATAGGGAAGCGTTCCGATCAGCGCGACCAGGCTTGCAAACGCGGCAAGCGACTGCGTCTTTCCGTAGCGCGAGGCGATAAAGTCCGCGATAGAAGTGACGTTTTGGTGTTTGGCAACGCGGATCATTTTGGCGAGAACCGGCCAAAACAGTAAAAATGTCAGGATAGGACCAACAAAAATACTCGCAAAGGACCAGCCTGCCGTGGCTGCCTGGCCTACCGCGCCGTAAAATGTCCAGGAGGTGCAGTAAATGGCCAGCGCCAGGCTATATATGAAGGGGCGTCGGCGGCTGGCGCCGTGGGTACGGGCACGGCGGTCGCCGTGCCAGGCAATACCGAAGAGAATCGCGATATAAAGAAAGGATACCGCGACCAGCAGCCCACCGTGAAACATGCCTATTTCCCCCACCAACGTTTATCTCGCCCAGCGAGCGGCGCGTGTAAAGAGCCCCATTCTAGGCGAAGAGCAACGCTTGCGTCTCTCCTATGTGTCGGCATTCCCGCATACGGTGGCTAACAGCGTGGATGTTTCGCGCAAGAGACGAAGTTCGCTCAACTGCGCCTCGCCAGCTTCGTTGCTTAGCGGCACCAGTTCACGGCTTTCGCAGTTCAGCAAGTAGGGTTGAGTAGACACAAAATCGGTATGACGGCGAATGAACTGGTAAAGAATAAACTCCACCACCTGGTCGCCTTCAATATCGCGGGTAATAATGTTGTCGCTATCCACCACGCTAAACTGGGTCGTGATGGGGAAAACAAACGTCCATGGGCGCCATACTTCTGTTCCGGTGGCACTACTGACGATGACGGATGATTCAGGTAACTGGTGTTGTTTGTGCTCAAACCACGAGTACTCCACGTGAATCTGATAACCGAGCATACCCAGCCCCGCAAACACCGGCACTATCCATTTAGGAAGCCGGTTGCGAGATAGATTGCGCAGAATCAAACCAATCCCCGCAGCGGCCAGTGCAGCAAAAATAGCGGCAATCAAGTGCCATATCATAAAGCGATTTCCTGAAAGAGAACGGGCTTCCCAAAGGAAGCCCGGTTCGACATGGGTTCCGTGAAATGCGCTCTGGCGAGCGCATTCAGGAACGATTATGGCTTAGTGATCAACTGCGGCACCAGCACCTTTTGGATAGCGTACGCTTTGCACTAGCTCCTGGATCTCTTTAGGCGGCGGCGCCGTCATGCTAGAGACAAGGAAGGCAACGGCAAAGTTGATCATGGCACCCACCGCACCGAAGGAGAGCGGGGAGATACCGAACAGCCAGTTATCCGGCGTATTGGGCAGCATGTTGGTGCCCGGGATAAAGAACCAGCCGAGGTAGGTAAAGATATACAGCAGGGTACACGCCAGGCCTGACAGCATACCGGCCACGGCTCCGGTGCTGTTCATGCGAGTTGAGAAAATACCCATCATCAGTACCGGGAACAGTGAGGCGCCGGCAATACCGAAGGCCAGGGCGACGGTCTGTGCCGCAAACCCTGGCGGGTTCAAGCCAAGATAGGTGGCCAGCAAGATAGCCCCGCCCATTGAGATGCGTGCTGCTAACATCTCCTTCTTCTCACTGATATTCGGATTGATCGTGTTCTTGATTAAGTCATGACTGATCGCCGACGAGATAGCGAGAAGCAGACCCGCCGCTGTCGAGAGGGCAGCCGCAATACCGCCCGCCGCGATCAAGCCAATTACCCAGGCGGGTAGGTTGGCGATTTCTGGGTTAGCCAGAACCAGAATGTCATTGTTGACCGTCAGCTCATTGCCTTCCCAGCCGCGACTATCAGCGATAACGTCAAACTCAGCGTTGGCATCGTTATAGAACTGGATGCGGCCGTCATCGTTAAAGTCAAAGAATGTGATCAGGCCAGTCTCTTCCCAGGTGCGGAACCACTCAGGACGATCCTCGTAGAAGATTGGCTCGGCACCGGCCTCCTCATAATTCTCAACCTGGCCGGTTAGCTCAGGATAAACGGTGGTCATCAGGTTCAGACGTGCCATGGAGGCTACGGCTGGCGCTGTTAGGTACAACAGCGCGATGAAGACCAGCGCCCAGCCCGCAGACCAGCGTGCGTCAGCCACCTTGGGAACCGTGAAGAAGCGAATGATAACGTGGGGAAGGCCAGCGGTACCGATCATTAGCGAGAGCGTGAACAGCACCATATTCAGTTTGTTGTCGACGTCGGCGGTGTAATCCTGAAACCCAAGTGCCATGACGACATCATCAAGCTTTTGCAGCAATGGCAGGCCAGATTCCGTGTGGGAGCTGAACATACCGAACATGGGGATGGGGTTGCCCGTCAACTGCATGGAAATGAACACAGCCGGGATGGTGTAGGCCACAATCAGTACAATGTACTGGGCGACCTGAGTATAGGTGATGCCTTTCATACCGCCGAAGACGGCGTACAGGAAAACAATCCCCGCAGCGATCCAGATGCCCCAGGTGCTAGGTACTTCCAGAAAGCGTGAGAAGGCAACGCCAGCCCCGGTCATTTGCCCGATTACATAAGTAACTGATGCGATAATCAGGCAGATAACCGCGACGACCCGAGCGGTACGGCTATAGAAGCGCTCACCGATAAAGTCTGGAACGGTAAACTTGCCGAATTTACGCAGGTAGGGAGCGAGCAGCATAGCCAGAATAACGAAGCCGCCGGTCCAGCCCATCAGGTAGGTTGAGTTGGCGTAACCGCCGGAGGCGATCAGGCCCGCCATGGAAATAAACGAGGCCGCTGACATCCAGTCGGCCGCTGTGGCCATACCGTTAGTGATCGGGTGAACACCACCGCCAGCCACATAGAACTCTTTTGTGGAGCCCGCGCGCGCCCATATCGCGATACCGATATAGAGCGCAAAGGAGGCGCCTACAAAAAGCAGGTTGATTGCAAATTGGCTCATTCTGACTTACTCCTCAAGGCCAAATTTCTTATCGAGCTGATTCATTCTCCAGGCGTAGAAGAAGATCAGAGCAATAAAGGTAAGGATCGAGCCCTGCTGAGCAAACCAGAAGCCCAGGTCTGTTCCCCCTATGTGAATGCTTGCTAGAAGCGGTCTAAACAAAATCGCACATCCGTAAGACACGAACGCCCACACAATAAGGCACCCAGTAATTAAACGAACGTTGGCTTTCCAGTATTCCGCAGCATTGGATTTGTCATCTGCCATTGTGTTGCTCTCCACTTGTGTTTTTAGGTTTGGAAAGTTCACCAGGAATAGCGTTTAGCATATCAGGGTAATGGCACGCTAAAACTACCTACCGCTTGGTCTTGTCTCTTGATTTGTTATTGGCTGTTGCCGTCGATACAAGCGTTTTATGAGATTTTGGTAAGTTTTGGTTAGCACTGTGCAATTACCCTGAATGATGCATTGTCAATACTGAACAATAATCGCTAAAAAATAATCCCAGACTTTGGTATCACTATCTATTGTAGACTAAATAAAGTGTTTCAAATGGCTGAATATTAGCGTTTTTACGTATATTTTTTCAGCAGACTACCCGTTAGTTGAACGATGGTCTAGGGTTTGGTTAAAAGATAATATTTGCTACTTTAAAATAGCGTTCAATGCTAACGGTTAGTTGCTAGGGAGGTGCTACTTTAGTCGTTTAAACCAACGTCGGGGCGACGTTTGAATAATAGATAAAGGTATATAGAGTAGTATGTGTTTCTTGGTGGAAGGTTTTTAGTGGCAGGTTTTTGTACAGGCTTGTTTGGGTTAGTTGGCTTGTTTTATTGAGAAGGACTTATGCTAGGCAGTCGTCTGACGCTACCGTTATTAATAAAAAGTAGTAGGCTGGCTCTTAAGCACCGTAAACCAGAAAGAAGTACTTCACCCGTTGATTGACGTACTTCCAATTTTACGGACGTCGCTTTTTTCTTTTGTCGTGTAAGGACATGCCCCATGGTTGATGTTGATCTGTCCCAACTGCCATTTACGTTGCTTGATGACACGGGGCGCGAGCATGTTCGTCGAGGCATGGACCTTGCCTATTTTGACCGCGATGACATTATCCTGGAAATGGGCGAGCAGGGTGCTTACGTTTTTCTTATTCATAAGGGAGACGTCGCTGAGATAGACCCCTCCTTGCCTGCGGCAAGTGCTCACATTGGGCACTACACGGCAGGGGACTTGTTTGGCGCCATTAGCATCTTGAACGGAAAAAGCCGCTACCGCTTTCAGGCTGAGCAGGAGTGCCTTTGCTACACCATGCCCAGCCTTCTGTTTAGCCAGCTGTGTCGCCAGTACCCTCCTTTTGAGCAGTTCTTTAGGCAGTCACTTGCTCACAAGGCGCGCTTGTTGACAGAAAAGCGCGCCGACGGTGGCGTCACCATGGCAGGCTTTATGCTGGCCCGCATTAGTGAATGTATGCGAGCGCCCCTGCTTATGGATGCTTCTACCACTATTGCCGGGGCGGTTGAAAAGCTTAACGAAAGCCATGCTGACAGCCTGCTGGTGGAAACCCAAGGCAAGCTTGGCATGGTGACGAAAACCGATTTGCTCAATGGCCTGGTCGTGAGCGGCTTCACGTCAGCCACTCTGGTGGGTCAGGTGGCGCACTTCTCCCTTGTCACGGTAACGCCTGAGCAGTACCTGTTTGAAGCCCTGGTGTTAATGACTCGGCACAAGGTTACCCGCGTTGTGGTGATGGAGCAGGCCGCGTTAAAAGGCGTGGTCGAGCTGACGGATGTGCTGAGTTATTTTTCCAGCCGAAGTTACGTTGTTAGTCTGCAGGTGGAGCAGGCTGATGACTTGGAAACGTTGGCAGTTGCTAGTCATCGTACCCCTGAACTCGTCACAGCCCTTATGGCACAAGGCGTTAAGCTTAATTTTGCCATGGACCTGCTGGCGGCCTTGAATGGCCGGATTATGAGCAAGGCCTGGGATTTTGTTATCAATGAGGAGCATCATCAGCATAGCTGCCTGATGGTGATGGGGAGTGAAGGGCGCGGCGAGCAAATTTTGAAAACGGATCAGGATAACGGTCTGATTTTAGACGACGACGCCCAGTGGCCAAGTGTCGCCGATGATATGCAGGCCTTAACCGAGACGCTCATAAAACTGGGTTACCCGCCGTGCCCTGGTAATATTATGGTCTCTAACCCCGAGTGGGTTGCCAGCGTTTCTCAGTGGAAGAAGCGTATTGCTCAATGGGCCAGCGTGCGCGATGGCGATAGTTTAATGAAACTTGCCATTATGCTGGATGCTCATTCAATGGCAGGTAATCCATGTTTACTTGAAAGCGTACGTGAGGCGCTATTTGCGCGCTGTGCCCATGATGAAATTCTGCTTTCCTACTTTGCGCGTGCGGCGCTGCGTTTTTCAACACCGCTGACGCTTTTTGGTTCGCTTAAAAAGCCCCAGCACGGTATCGATATCAAAAAAGGCGGCATTTTTCCGATTGTCCACGGTGTACGTACCATGGCGCTTGAGCGGCGCATCAGCGTAACCTCGACGCTGGGCAGATTGGAGGCACTGGTTGATGATGGCCGCCTTGAACGGCGCACAGCGGATGATTTAGGAGAGGCACTTTCACTGTTGACCGAGCTGCGTCTTAAACAGCAACTTAGCGGGCAGGATATGGACGATGCGCGCTCCAATCACGTGGTGGTGCAAGAACTCTCGTCGCTTGAGCGCGATTTATTGCGCGAGTCGCTACATATCGTTAAAGACTTTAAACAGCGCCTCTCCTATCGTTACCATTTAGAGTATTCATGAGCAGCGCTATGCAAGGCAGCAAAAAAGGCATGGCACTGCTGGGGCAAACGCTGCGCAGAACGTTTAAACGTGAGCGAGATCGGCGCCGCTATGCGAATTCGCCTTACGCCTGGCTTTTCCAGCCCTATATGGGGGAAGAGCTAGTGGCGCTGGCTTGTGAATCACTACCCGGTGAAACGTCGGTATTAAGTGTGGCTGCTGTGGTACTTAATCAACAGCAAGTGCACACAAGCCAGGCGTGGGTGGCGACGTTTGCCGACCCACAAACGGTTGACCAGACGGCGCTGCGCCAGCATCAGCGGCTTTACAATCCCGCCACGGCGGTACCCCTCTGTGCCGAGACACTGCATGCGTTTACCGATTTTATTGGCAACCGGCCGCTGGTCGGGTGGCAACTGGACCAGCAGTTTTGCATGCTTAATAGAGCCTTTAGAACGCACCTCGGGTTTGGGTTGCCTAATGTTCAGGTCGATGTGGCCAAACTGCATCAACGCCAATTGCGCCGTTTACACCCGTTGGTGGAGCCTTCCCAACCATTTTCCGAGGCGCTGGCCTGCTGGCAAGTGCCTGCTATCTCGACCCAGAGGTTGTTAGGTAAAGCCACCGCAAGCGCCTTGCTGTATATGCGCTTACAGCGTGATATGACGCAGTCGGGTTAGCTTCTAGCGTAGTGGCGCCTGTGTAGATGGCCGTCTTGATAACCGTAGTTATGACCATAGTTATGACGTGATTTTGCCAGTTGGGTGAACGGCGGGAGTATTGTTAGAATAGCGGCTGCTCCTTCTACCATTGGCAGTGCTTATATCATGCAACACCTTGATCATTTTGACCCCGCCGCGGCAACCGTTGCACCGACGCCTGACCTGCAAGGCCAGCCGGCGCTTGAGGATGCCAAACAGAAACGCGAATTCAACAAGTTGCAAAAGCGACTGCGGCGCGAGGTAGGTAATGCGATTATCGATTACCAAATGATCAATGAGGGTGATCGGATCATGGTCTGCCTGTCGGGGGGTAAAGACAGCTACACCATGCTTGAGATTTTACGCAACCTGCAGCGCAATGCGCCGGTGAATTTTTCACTGGTGGCGGTCAATATGGACCAAAAGCAGCCTGGTTTTCCCGAGCATATACTGCCCCGGTATCTGGAAAAGCTCGGCGTGGAGTACCGCATTCTGGAGCGTGATACGTACTCGGTAGTGAAGGAGAAAACGCCGGAAGGCAAAACGACCTGCGCGCTTTGTTCGCGGTTAAGGCGTGGGTCGCTTTACGGGTTTGCCGAAGAAATTGGCGCCAACAAGATCGCCCTTGGTCATCATCGTGAAGATATTCTGGAAACGCTGTTTCTCAATATGTTCTTTGGCGGCAGCCTGAAGGCAATGCCGCCCAAGCTGCTTTCCGATGACGGCAAGAATGTCGTGATTCGTCCGCTGGCCTACTGTAAAGAGGCGGATATTGCGGAGTTTTCGCGCCTGATGGAGTTCCCGATTATTCCCTGCAACCTGTGCGGTTCGCAGCCGAACATGCAGCGTCAGGTCGTTAAGGAAATGCTGGCCGAGTGGGACAAAAAGCATCCGGGTCGTTTGGAAAGCATGTTTAAAGCGGTCACTAACGTCGCGCCTTCGCAGCTAGCCGACCGCGACCTGTTTGACTTTGCGGGACTGGAAGCCAAACAGGAAGCGCTAATGGCGGGGCGTATTGAAGCATTTAACGTGAGCTAATCACCGGCTCTTCCTCTTCAGCAAGCGCCATAAGCCGCTGCATATCGAGGATGTTAACCTCGCGCCCTGAGACGGCCACCACGTCTTGCTGCTGAAAACGGCTCAAGATACGGCTGACCGTCTCAACCGCCAGCCCCAGATAATTGCCGATATCCGCACGCGCCATTGAAAGCCTAAAGCTGTAAGGCGAGTAACCCCGACGCCGAAAACGCTCTGAAAGCGTCAGTAGGAAACTGGCCAGCCGCTGGTCGGCGGTTTTGCGCGACAACAGGCGCATCATGCGTCGGTCATCACGAAGCTCCTTGCTCATACTGCGGTACAGCTGACCACGAAGCTCTGGTAGCTCCTCTGAAAGCAGGTCCAGCCGGTCAAAGGGGATTTCGCAGATGGTGGTGGTTTCAAGGGCAATCACGCTGCCTGGGTAGTGCTCTTCGTCAATGCCGTCCAATCCGACAAGCTCGCTGGGCAAAAAGAAGTTAGTGAGCTGGTCGTTGCCATTACCTTCGCTGGTTACCTGTTTTAGGCTGCCTGAGCGAACGGCATACACGCTGGTAAAACGGTCGCCTTGACGAAACAGTGTTTCGCCCTTTTTCAGCGGTGCTCGGCGTCTGATGATGGCATCAAACTGCCCCATGCCTTCAAGCTCAAGCGCTAGTGGAAGGCAAAGCGAGCTTAGGCTGCAGGTCTGGCAGCGTGCTTCTTGAAGAAGCGAGCGTCGTTGGCTTGTCGAGGGTAGCATGACTATCTCCCTGTTTCTCTTTTGCCTAAATGGCTATCTACCGCAGGCGTTGATGCCGCCGGTTAAACGATTCTTGAGTAGCGTTGGCCTGAGTGCCCCGGAAGGTAAGCATCAAACGCCATGGCCAGTTGGCGAATCAGTAAACGGCCCATTGGCGTCGCCTCAAGCGTATCATCCAAGCGAACGATTAGCCCGTCCTGTTCAGCAGTGCGTAGGCTTTCCAGCGCACTGGCAAAGTAGTCGTTGGCGTTAACCTGCCATTGCCGGCTAACCGCTGCTAAATCCAGGCGCATATCGCACATTAAACGTTCGATAACGTCGGCTCGTATTAGGTCATCCTGATTTAATCGTACGCCTTTCACGGTAGCCAGTCGACCTTGATCCAGGTTCTCTTCGTAGCTAGCCAGGTCAGTAGGGTTTTGCGCATAGCTATCGCCTATTCGGGAAATAGCTGACACGCCCAGACCGATAAGATCGCATCTGGCATGGCTGGAGTAGCCCTGAAAATTGCGCTGTAGGGTGCCGTTGGCTTGGGCAACCGCCAGGCTGTCATTGGGTTTGGCAAAGTGATCCATCCCAATATGTTGATAGCCCGCAGCGGTCAGCATGTCGATGGTCGTACGCAGAATCGAAAGCTTTTCATCCGCACCTGGCAGGTCATCCACGCTGATACGTCGCTGAGGCTTGAAGCGTTCAGGCAAATGCGCGTAATTAAACACGGATAAACGCGCCGGATTTAACGCGATCACCTGTTCAAGCGTCTTGGCGAAGCTCCTTTCCGTTTGAAAGGGCAGACCGTAGATTAAATCCAGATTCAGCGAGAGAAAGCCCAACCGGTGTGCTTCATCCATTAGTGTTTCGGTAAGCACGCGAGGCTGATGACGGTTAATCGCCTTTTGAACGCGTGGGTCCAGGTCCTGTACGCCAAGGCTCAGGCGGTTGAAGCCCAAAGACTGCAGGTGGCGCAGGGTTAAAACATCGGCTTCGCGCGGGTCGATCTCAATGGCGTAGTCACGCTCTGGTGCGTTTGAAAGACCGAAGCGTGCGTCCAGGCGGTCAATCAAGTCGCCCATCTGCTCCAGTGAAAGAAACGTAGGGGTGCCTCCGCCCCAGTGCAACTGATTGACAGGGCGCTTTGTATCCAGATGGCGGGCCGTCAGGACCATCTCACGATCTAGCCGATAGAGATACGACTCGGCCAGGGCGGTGTTTTTCGTCGCAATTTTATTGCACGCGCAATAAAAGCAGATTTTGCGACAAAACGGGATATGGACATAGATGGAAAGCGGGCGCTGACTTGCGTTGCTGCGCTCAATGGCCTGGGTCGCATCTTCGGCGGTAAATCCCTCGTGAAAGGCCAGCGCCGTCGGGTAGGAGGTGTAGCGTGGGCCGCTTTTATCATAACGGCGCAGCAATGCGTCATCCCAGCGGGTGCTGGATGACGCGGTAGCAGTAACGGATGAAGGGACAGCCTTGGCACATACAGGCATGAAGAGGCGCTCCGGTAGCTGAAAATACGTTTTAAAAAGCTACCGATAGGCTAAAGAACATAGCGCTGTAGTGCGTTGCGCCAGGTCAATGATTGGCGTGTGAGTGTCCGCCTGAATGCCCACCTGAGTGCATGTTGAGTGCCCAAAGCTGCCATACGGCAAAGCCGATAATGACGAGCGCGGCGATGGTTCTTGTCGCGGGGTGACGAATAAGATGATTAAGCTTGCGTGCGGCAAGTCCTGTGGCCAGTAGCGCAGGCAGGGTGCCCAGGCCAAAAGCGCCCATTAATAAAGCCCCCTGAAGCGGCCGGGCCGTCGCCAGGCTCCAGGCCAGCATTGAATACACCAGCCCACAGGGCAGCCAGCCCCAAATGGCGCCTAGCGCGAATGCCTGGGGGAAATGAACCACCGGCATCAAGCGTCGGCCCCAGGGTTCAAGGTGACGCCATAATCGTTTGCCCACGGCTTCCACGCGCAAAAGCCCTTTCCACCAGTTAGCAATATACAGCGCCATGAGAATCAGCATGAGCGCTGCAACGCCTTGCAGCAGTTGGCGCGCCAGCAGTGAGGGCGAAAGGACAGTGCCCAACGTGGCTACCAGCGCGCCTGCCGTCATGTAGCTTAATATTCGGCCCAAGTTGTAGCTTAGCAGTAGGCTGCCCATACGCGCCGAGCTACGCATGCTGGGCGGGATGGCAAAGGTTAATGCGCTCATGACGCCTCCGCACATGCCGATACAGTGGGCCCCGCCCATAAACCCAAACACAAACGCGGCGATAAGCGGAGGAAGATCAAGCCCGGTCGGGTTCATGGCACGCCTTTGACTGCTGAAGTGGATAAATGGGAGGTGGATACGCTGGAAGTAGATAGCCTGCGTGAAAAGCGTAGCGTATTAGCAATGACGGCAAGCACACTGATGCCAGCGCCCATGATGGCGCCAAACGGCGATAGGGCGCCCACTGCCGCTAGGCAAAGCGCTATCACGCTGATGGAGGCCGCCATGCCCATTGAGTGTTGTATGCAGCGCTGCGCGGCGCGGGCAATGGTTAGAGTTTCTACGGCGCGCCCGCTTTGTGGGCTGAGTATGACCACGTCTGAGCAAGACGCTATCGCCTCATCTGCAGGCTGCGTTGTTGTGGCCAATGAAAGCAGGGCGCGAGGATTCATTATCACCACGCCTCGTGCACGTAACTGCTGGTAAGCGACCGTTAGCGCCGCTGGGGTTGCCAACGCCAGTGCGCACGGGCTGCCTGCTATTAGCAGCGAAAGCAGTACATCCATTGCCATTAGCGGTTTAAACCACCACCAGGGGGCTGTCACTCCTAGCGTTATGATAAGCAGGCCAACGGCCCATTTGTGCACGCCGTGTGCGTTAATGCTAGCCAGGTGCTTTCCAGTAAAAGCAGCGCCAACCAGGGCGCCTAGCGCTGTAATACGGGCGCGGGCAGGCGGTTGGACTACGTTAATCACCAGCGGGTTTTCGAGGTTTTGACAGCCTGCCAGCACGCTATCTCCTTTCGCGTAACTCACCGGGAGCGGTTCGCCGGTGAGCTGTGAGGTGTTCAGGCTTGATGCGCCTTGCTCGATAATGCCGTCAGCAGGTATCCGCTGCCCCGCGTTCACTACGATACGATCACCTGGGCAAAGCTCACTCGCGGGTAAAATTCGTTCGCTTTCATCGGGGGTACGTCGAATGGTCGTGGCGGGTAGGGCTCCTTTAAATGTGTCTTGAGGGCTTCTTAAAATGGGTAATGATCGAGCGCAGCCAAAAAGGAGTAACAGCGTTGTGAGCAGCGCAATCATGCCAACGTACATGCCAACGTAGTGCTCCCCTGTGTGAAAAAACGATGCGTAGCCGCTGGCCAGGTAAGCGCAGCCCAGTGCCAGGGCAATAGGCACGGCCGGACCCAACAAGCCACGCTTTATATCGGCAAGCGCTTGTCGAAAAAAAGGCGGCGTGGCAAACAGCATGACAAGCGTTGCCAGTACCATGGGAAGCCAGTGAAGCAGCGTAGTAGTACGCGTATTGAGATCCCCTCGTACTTCACTCGGCAAAAAAAGCATGAGCAGCGTGATACCGAGAAGGCACGCCCCCGATACTCCCAGCCGCCAAGCACACAGGCGCTTTTTATAGCGCCCGCGTTCCTGTGCAGGGTCTGGCTCAAAAGGCAGGGCGCTGTAGCCAATACCGGCAAGCTCGGCCAGTAGCTGGGAAAGCTTAAGCTTGCTGGGGTGCCAGCTAACGTGAAGGCGATGCCGTGATAAATCGACGGCACTTGAGGCGATGCCCTTCAGCGCATTTAAGCGATGTTCAATTAACCAGCCACAGGCATTGCAGGTAATACCTTCTACCGCGAGCGTAGCGCTTAACTGGTCACTGTCGACGCCAAGGGGCAACGTTTTCCGGAATTTTGTTTCAAATTCAGGGCTGTCGAAATACGCCCAGGCATCGCTATCGAGAGACTCTCCGGCAGGCGTTTCGGGCAGCTCAGTGCGCTGCTGGTAATAGCGCGCCAGGCCGCCCTGTACAATGGCATGGGCAACGGCCTCGCAGCCTGGGCAGCACAACGGGTACGTGGTGGCATCCAGCGTTATATGCCAAGGCGCATTGCTCGGAACAGGGCTGCCACAGTGGTAACAAGAGGAGGCCGGTAACGTTGTCATGGCTTCGCTGCCCGTGCTTTAAATAACCGTATCATCAACGCTTTATCAGGTAAGAGTGTTTCCTTAAGGTAGCAGCCATCGGAAAACTCTTGAATGAATAGTGAAGGTTTAACGGATTAAAATGCCAGGAGAAAGAAAACAGTGATGCCAGACGCTTATGCAGGATATTTGCCCCTTCCGCCAGACGCGCTGGAAGATACCTTGGCGAAAACTGAAGCCCCCGGCTTCTTTTTGGTGGAGGGGCTTGGGCCGCTGGCAGTGGTGGGGCGGGCGCATATCGGGCGAATTTTATGGGCGCATGGCGCAGGCGCTGGGCATCAGTCATCTTTTATGCAGCGCATGATCAATGGGCTGGCAGCCCAGGGGCTTCAGGTGTTTGCGATTGACTTTCCCTATATGCAGCAGATTAATCAACAGGGTAAACGCCGCCCGCCACCGCCAGTTGCTCACACGGTAGCGCATTTTACTGCCTGGTATCGTCTACTTGCGCCATTGGCGGCATCGCCACTGTGGGTGGGCGGAAAGTCGATGGGCGGACGAATTGCGACGATGTTGGCCAGCCAGCAGGCTTGCCCTGGTGTTATCGCTGCGGGCTATCCGTTTCATCCGCCGAAAGCGCCTGAAAAACGTCGGTTAAGTCACTGGCCTGATATTCACTGTCCGGTATTGGTACTGCAAGGCGAGCGTGACCCGTTTGGTACGCGTGAAGAAGTAATTGGCTATCCATTAACGCCTCAAACCAGGCTTGACTGGTTAACCGATGGTGACCATGACTTTAAGCCACGGCGCGCTTCTGGATTAAAACATGAGTTTTTGATTGACGAGGCGGCCTCACTTGCGGCATCCTTCGTCCGCGCTCATGGAACGCCTTCGGGAATGTGAGCAACGCGCTGGTTTAAATCACAAAGTTTAAACATAACGTGTTGACATTCAGCGAGGCTTCTGTAGAATGCAGCGCCACGTGACCAGCGGGTGGTTAGCTCAGTTGGGAGAGCACCAGCCTTACAAGCTGGGGGTCACTGGTTCGAACCCAGTACCACCCACCATCGAAAGATGGCCTGGAAACGTAAAGCAGTACCAAAGTAATATCAGCATGATGTAATGCGGACCGGTAGTTCAGTTGGTTAGAATGCCGGCCTGTCACGCCGGAGGTCGCGAGTTCGAGTCTCGTCCGGTCCGCCATCATCATACGGTTTACTTTGTAGCAGTTATCGCTATTCGGACCGGTAGTTCAGTTGGTTAGAATGCCGGCCTGTCACGCCGGAGGTCGCGAGTTCGAGTCTCGTCCGGTCCGCCACGATAACTTGCAGATTCGTTGATTAAAGATCAACACCCTGGGTGGTTAGCTCAGTTGGGAGAGCACCAGCCTTACAAGCTGGGGGTCACTGGTTCGAACCCAGTACCACCCACCATTTAAAGTCCTTTTAAATGGTTGTCATTGTAATACCGCGTTAAGTGCCTTATATGTGGACCGGTAGTTCAGTTGGTTAGAATGCCGGCCTGTCACGCCGGAGGTCGCGAGTTCGAGTCTCGTCCGGTCCGCCATTAAGCACCTTCGGTTTATACCGAACGAATTCTAAAACCCCGGATCATTGATCCGGGGTTTTTCGTATGTGCGCTGGTTGGTTACGCCAGTCAGGCAACCGCGCTAACACCTGCCTTGGCAATCTGGACGTCCTGCTCAGGTTTTACACCGGAAATGCCTACCGCGCCGATCACTTGCCCATCGACGATCACCGGAACGCCACCTGACAATAAGCCAGGGAAGGGCGCGGAAACAAATGCAGTGCGGCCACCGTTAATCATCTCTTCAAACACCTGCGTTTCCTTGCGGCCAATAGCGGCATTACGCGCTTTATGAGAGGCGATTTCCGCGCTAAAGGGCGCGGCTCCATCCAGGCGGCGTAGCGCCAGTAGGTGGCCGCCATCGTCAGTGACCACAATCGTCACCGGCCAGCGGTTGTTGTCCGCTTCTTGTTGCGCGGCATCAAGTATCTTGTTGATATCGGTAAGCGTCAGTACGGCTTTGGTTTGCATGGCATTTCCTGTTGGTTGGTTAATGGATGTTATTGAGCAAGTGCGGCGTCTACCACTTCGACCCAGTGGCGAACCGGCGTCCGGTTCGCGCCTGCCAGGTGCGTTTGGCAGCCAATATTAGCCGTTACGATAAGCGCTGGGTTGCCTGCTTCCAGGGCATTGAGCTTATTGTCGCGCAGCTGTGTGGCCAGTTCCGGCTGGGTGACCGAGTAGGTGCCCGCTGAACCGCAGCAGAGATGAGCATCCTGCACCGGGGTCAGCGTAAACCCTAGCGTGGTTAATACGCCTTCAACCGCGCCGTTAAGCTTCTGGGCATGTTGTAGCGTGCAGGGGCAGTGAAAGGCCAGTCGCTGAGTCTCTTTTACCTGAAGGGCGTCCAGGGGTTCCTCGCGAAGTATCTCAACAATGTCTTTTGCCAGCGCACTGACTCTCTGGGCCTTTTCAGCATAGTGCGGGTCATCCTTGAGCATATAGCCATACTCTTTGATAAATGCCCCGCAGCCACTGGCCGTTTGAACAATGGCTTCCGCTCCTTGCTCTATATGTGGCCACCAGGCATCAATGTTGGCGCGCATGCGTGCTCGTCCGTCATCCTGGGCGTTGAGGTGAAAGTCAATGGCCCCGCAGCAGCCCGCTTCTGTGACGGGCGTTAAGCTAATATCCAGTCGGTCCAGCAGCCGCGCTGTGGCGGCGTTGGTGTTGGGCGATAATCCAGGCTGTACACACCCCTCTAGCATCAGCATTTTCCGAGTATGCTGCGTACTGCCCGGCCGTTTGCCGGCATCAACGGGCGCGGCTGGCATTTTATTGCGTAGCTTGCCTGGCACCAGCGGCTTGAAGGTTTGGCCCAGTTTAAGCAGCGCCTTGAAGCGCGTTGGCTCCACCATCATTTTACGCAGCGCGTAGCGCTGGGCACGCTCGGCTGGCGGGCGCGGTACTCGACGTTCAATTTCAGCGCGGCCGATATTTAACAGTTTGTGATACTCGACCCCGGAAGGGCAGGTCGTTTCACAGTTCTGGCAGGTTAGGCAGCGGTCCAGGTGCAGCCGGGTTTCTGCGGTGACCTGGTCATCGTCGTCGCGGCTTTCCAGCAGCTCCTTCATCAGGTAGATGCGCCCGCGGGGGCCGTCACGCTCATCGCCCAGCAACTGGTAAGTGGGGCAGGTCGCGTTACAGAAACCGCAGTGTACGCAGGTGCGCAAAATGCGCTCCGCCTCCTGAATATGCGGCTTTTGAAGATCCGCATCGGTAAAATGCGTTTGCATATCAGTTCTCCTGATTAAAGCGCCGCATAAAGACGACCGGGATTAAAAATAGCGTGAGTATCCAGCTCCGTTTTCAGCCTACGGTGATACTTTTCAACCACGCTGTTTAACGGCGTAAAGGGCTCAGCGGCCCCACCTTGCGCCTGCGGGGTGTAGCAGGTAGCGTGCCCGCCGGCGGCCTGGCATGCCTTGCGTAACGTTGCTGCATCGAGGGTGGTTTTTACCCAGCGCTGGCTGCCGCCCCAGTCGTAAAAGATATCTTGCTGGAGGATATCCAATGCAAGCGGGGCAGTGTTCGGAGGGAGTGAAAGGCGCCACAGCGGTGGGTCATCGCGGTACTTAAAGAAGTCATGAGTATGATCACGCAGCGAGGCCCAAAAGCTGGCCTCCAGTGGTTCGCCCCCCAGGCGCTCACGGGTGGCTTTTACCGAGCTTTTGCCCCCCTCCAGGCGAATAAATAACTCGCCTGCGTGCCAGGCGGCGGCAGTGATGGGTAGCGGCTCGCGGCCAAGTTCAGCCAGTTTGTGTAAGGCCTCCTCAAGGCTTAGTGACAGGCGCAGACAGTGGCTTGCGGTGGGAACAGGCAGCACCTTAAAGGAGATATCGGCCAGCACGCCAAGCGTGCCTTGGGCACCGGTCATTAAACGGGAAAGATCATACCCCGCCACGTTTTTCATCACCTCGCCACCAAAGCGCAGCAGTTTGCCCTCTTGGGTAATAATGCGTGTGCCGAGCACAAAGTCGCGTGCGGCACCCGCCCAGGGGCGCCGGGGGCCAGAAAGCCCGGTGGCTACGGCGCCGCCAATGGTGCTGTTCTCACCAAAGGAGGGCGGCTCAAAGGGGAGCATTTGATGGTGTTCGGCAAGCGCTGCCTGAAGCACGCTTAATCGTGTGCCCGCCCGCACGGTGACCACCAGCTCTACGGGGTCGTAAGAGACGATGCCGCTGTGCTCTGCCATGTGCAGCGGCTGGCCTTCCACAGGGCGGCCATAAAATGCACGGGTGTTCCCCCCTGCAATACGCAGTGGCGTGCGCGTTTCATAGGCGTTACGCACCTGGTCGCACAGGCGCTCAGAGATATCGCGGTCTGCGGCGTTAATCGCTAGATCGGTCATGAGTGTTCCTTATGCCATCAAAACCGCGGAAGCTCCGGGTGCGGCAATTCATTGTTATGCACATGCATGGCGCCAAATTCGGCGCAGCGAGCAAGCGTAGGGATGTTTTTACCGGGGTTGAGCAGGCGCTTTGCATCAAATGCGGCTTTTAGCGCATGAAAAATGCGGATCTCATCGGCCTGGAACTGGCTGCACATCTGATTGATTTTTTCGCGCCCCACGCCGTGCTCGCCGGTAATGGACCCGCCCGCTTCCACGCAAAGCTCCAGAATCTTGCCGCCAACGTCCTCGGCAAGCGCAAGCTGCCCCTCTTTGTTGGCATCAAACAGAATCAGCGGGTGCATGTTGCCATCGCCTGCGTGAAACACGTTGGCCACGGCCAGACCACTCTGTTCAGAAAGTGCGGCGATCCCCTTGAGTACGCGCGGCAATTCGCGGCGAGGGATCGTGCCGTCCATGCAGTAGTAGTCAGGCGACATACGGCCAACCGCTGGGAAGGCATTTTTACGTCCGGCCCAAAACATGGCTCGCTCAGCCTCATCGCGGGCCTGTTGAATCTGTGTGGCGCCTGCCTTTTCGAGTACCCGACGTACCGTTTCACAGTCGTCATCTACATCTGCCTCAACGCCATCCAGCTCACACAGCAAAATGGCTTCAGCATCCATCGGGTAGCCCGCTTTAACAAAATCTTCAGCCGCTTTAATGGCTAGCCTGTCCATCATTTCCAGACCGCCTGGAATGATGCCTGCGGCAATAATGTCGCCCACTGCTCGGCCCGCTTTTTCAATATCGTTGAAGCTTGCCATCAAGACCTTGGCGGTTTCCGGCTTGGGCAACAGCTTAACGGTAATTTCAGTCACCACACCGAGCATGCCCTCTGAACCATTCATCAGTGCTAGAAGATCAAACCCCGGCGCATCCAGCGACTCGGCGCCCAGCGTCATGTGCTCGCCTTCAATAGTAAGTACGTCAACACGAAGTACGTTATGCACCGTGAGCCCGTACTTTAAACAGTGCACGCCGCCTGCGTTTTCCGCCACGTTACCGCCAATTGAGCAGGCGATTTGAGATGACGGATCAGGGGCGTAGTAAAGCCCGTAAGGCGCGGCCGCTTCAGAAATAGCCAGGTTGCGTACCCCCGGCTGCACACGCGCCAGGCGGGCGTCCGGGTCAACGCTTAAAATACGATTAAAACGCGACATTACCAGCAGCACACCTTGTTCAAGCGGAAGTGCGCCGCCGGAAAGGCCGGTGCCCGCACCGCGCGTCACTACGGGCACATCCAGTGCGTGGCAGAGCTTTAGCAGGGCTTCAACCTGCTCCAGGTTCTCGGGCAGCGCCACCAGCATGGGTAGCACCCGGTACGCCGCCAAGCCATCGCACTCAAAAGGACGCAGGTCTTCTTCCCGGTGCAGCAGGGTCATGGAGGGCACTGCCTGCTGTATATCGCTTAAAACCTCGGCTTTATCGCGGTGGACCAACTCGCCGTCAAGGCGCTCATCAAAGAGAATATTCATCACAACTTCTCTGGTTTTTTATCGTTAAAGGTAACCGCACGGTCAATTCGCTATGGCATCAATCTGAGCTTTTTTTGTGCGGCTGTCCAGGGTGTGGTGCAATGGTCAGACCAGTAATTAGTCGATGTTGAAACGCGCTGCCGCCTGCTTGCCAATGGGTAAATCGCACCTTGCCATGGGCGACCAACCAGCGCCTGGATGAGAGAAAACAGATGTCCTTTTCCAATCAAGAACCTGTGCTTGGCCTGCGTACGCCTGACCATGTTGCCGCCCGTTTGGAGCGCTTGATTCTGGATGGCGTCTTTCGGCCTGGCCAACTGCTGCCTTCTGAACGGCGCCTCTGCGAGCGGCTTAAAGTATCCAGAGCCTCGCTGCGTGAAGGCCTGCGCATTCTACGTAGCAGAGGCGTGATTGAAACTCGCCAAGGGCATGGCTCAACCGTGGCATCGCTTCTCCCCATGCAGGATAAAAGCCCGTTGATGCACCTGTTCCATGATCACCCGCGCACGCTGTTTGATCTGCTCGAAGTGCGCGCTCTGCTGGAAGGAGAGTCGGCTTTTTTGGCGGCGACGAGAGGTACCTCCATGGACCGCGTGTTGATTACCCGGCGCTACCAGGAGCTGGAGGATTATGCCGAGCACGCCGAGTGCATTGACGTTGAGCGGCTGGCGCGGCTTGACCACGCCTTTCATCTCGCCGTCTCCCAGGCATCGCACAACCCGGTGCTGGTACATACACTGCAAAGCCTGACCGATCTGCTGCTAAGTTCGGTATTTGCCTCGGTTAAGCATCTTTACCACCGTACGGGCCCGCGTGAAATGATCAACCGCCAGCATGCCCGGCTGCATGATGCGGTTGTCGCCGGCGACGCCGAACAGGCCAGGCAGGTGGCGCTGGAGCATCTCACCAGCATTACCGAGCTGCTACGGGAGCTGGAAGTAGAGAGCGAACGTCTGGAGCGCTCAGCCATGCGTATGGAGCCGTGGTAATGCTTTGCTGATGAAAATACCTGTCGAAAAGATTCACGTTGCTCAGCGGCTGATACAGACGCTAGCCTAGGCGATGACAATAATCAAAGGAGAGCGATGTGGCTATTTACCAGTTCGGTGAGCACCAGCCTGATATTCATGACGACGTGTACGTTGCTGAAACCGCAGACGTGATAGGGCAGGTAACCTTAAAAGCGCGCTCCAGCGTCTGGTATCAAGCGGTGTTGCGCGGTGACAGCGACCTTTTGGAAATAGGCGAAGAGAGCAATATTCAGGATGGCGCCGTATTGCATGCCGACCCTGGGTATCCGCTCAAAGTGGGGCGCGGTGTCACGGTGGGCCACCAGGCCATGCTGCATGGTTGTAGCGTAGGCGATGGCTGTTTGATCGGTATTCAAGCCGTGGTGCTTAACGGCGCGGTGATCGGCGAAAACAGCCTGGTAGGTGCGGGGGCATTTATTAAAGAGGGCGCTGTGTTTCCGCCCAACTCGCTGATTGTGGGCTCACCTGCGCGGGTAGTACGCACGCTTTCTGCTGATGCCATAGAAGGGCTTAAGCTGAACGCGCAAAGCTATGTCATACGCGGCCAGCAGCATGCCACCTCGCTAAAACGCATCGATTAGCACGTCAACTATTACATTAGCAATCACATCAACTATCACATCAACGAATGCGCGGCTTTCTAACGACGCTCCTTGCGCGTACTTATCTTTAAAGCACGACACCCCAAGGCAGGCTTGGGGTGTCGTAAAGGGTGACGCTACTCAGATGTTCTACATAAGTGGGTCCGTAACGCCAAGCACATAGAACGCTACCATCGCAATAATGCCCGCGAAGACAAGATAGTAGATGGTGGGGATAATGGTCTTACGAATGGTCGTACCTTCACGGCCCAACAGGCCAACGGTCGCAGAAGCCGCCACAACATTGTGAATCGCAATCATGTTACCCGCAGCGGCACCGACTGCCTGCAGAGCCACCATCATGGCAGTTGAAACACCCAGCGTTTGGGCGACGTTAAATTGGAACTCTGCCAGCATCAGGTTAGAAACCGTATTGGAACCTGCAATAAAGGCACCCATGGCGCCCACTGTGGGGGCGAAGAAGGGATAAATGTTGCCCATGCCATGAGCAACTGCCTGCGCCATCATTACCGGCATTGACACCAGGTCCGCCCCGTTAACCCCTGAATTGATCAAAATACGTACCATGGGTACGGTGAAAATCAGTACAAAGCCCGCGCCCAATATCGTTTTGGTGGATTCTGATACCGCCGCGCTTATTTTGCTCGGGTTCATCTTGTGCAGGAAGTAGGTCACGATCACTACCGCCAAAATAATCCCGCCTGGCAGGTAAAGCGGCTGTACACCCCCGCTAACGCCCGTTTCGCCTAGAATATTGTTCCAGTTCAAGCTGATAGAGGTGAGTGCCACCCGCAGCGGTTCAATGGTTCGTGAAGCTACCAGGAACAGCGCCAGCAATACGTAGGGAACCCAGCCCATAAAAGTAGACATCGGGGCTTTTCCGGCCACATCTTCAAGCTTGATTTGAAGGTTGCCGATCCACTCATCCGGCCAAGAGGTTGATTCTGGAAAGTCCCAGGTATCTTTGGGAAGTAAAAAGCCTTTACGCGCTGCCGGTACAACAATCGCTAGGCCGACCATGGCACCAATCATGGAGGGAAATTCCGGGCCCAGGAAAACGCCCACCAGCATATAAGGAATCACAAACGAAATGCCGGTGAAAAGGGCAAACGGTACAATCGAAAGCCCCTCTTTCCAGGAGCGGTTGGCGCCGAAGAAACGCACCATCACCAGTACCAAAATCAGCGGCATGCAGATGCCGATGATGCCATGCGTAATAGCCACTTCGCTGGTGATCAGTTGGAAAAATGTGCCCCAGGTGGAGCCGTCCGCTTCCAGTTGTGTCGTTATGCCCGCGCGGTCCAGCCCGCTGCCCACGCCCACGATAATAGGCGTGCCCACGGCGCCGAACGACACCGGGGTAGATTGGATCATCATGCCCACCACGACAGCGGCAAGTGCCGGGAAGCCCAAGGCAACCATTAGCGGTGCGGCCACGGCAGCGGGGGTGCCGAAGCCAGAAGCGCCTTCAATAAAGCAACCAAACAGCCAGGCAACGATCAGTGCCTGAACGCGACGGTCTGGACTGATGCCTGAAAAACCATTGCGAATAGCGGTAATGCCCCCTGAATGCTTCAAGGTGTTGAGCAGCAAAATGGCGCCAAAAATAATCCACAGCAGGCCTGCTGTTTGGATAAGGCCTTGGATCGTCGAGGCGGCCACGCGGCTAAATGACATATCCCAAACCGTCAGCCCAATAGTGGCTGCGGTGAGGAATACAATCGGCATCGCTATTTTGGCCGGTATTTTAAAACCAACGAGTAAAATACCTGCCAGCAGTAATGGCAAAAAAGCCAGAAGAGCAAGTGTTGTTTCGTTCATAAGAAAACCGCCTTTTTATTTATGGGTATGCGCTATTTCTGTCTAATGGTTTAAGTGCTAAACGCAACATTGAAAAGATACGGCTCAGAACAAAAAATAACACTATTACGAAACAGGTCTTGCCAAAAGGGGCAAGTTTGTAAGGTCTATATAAGCCCTTGCGTGAATTTTAAATGATTGTTTTATATGTATTGTTAATTGTTTTTAAACTTCATTGAAGAGGGTCGTTATTAGACTAAAAGACAGTGCTGAGACTCGCTACTTCTCCAGCCAGTGCTTTAAGCTCAATGGCGATGAATGCGCCATTTTTAAATTTCCTCTTTTCATTAACGGTAAGGGCAAAAACATGACACGTACGCTCTATGACCTGTGTGGCCGTGACGAACGACTGCGTTTCTCTCCCTATTGCTGGCGCGTGCGTATGGCGCTTGCTCATAAAGGTCTGGCCTATAACACCATCGCTTGGCGGTTTGAGGACAAGCAGGCGCTGGCGTTCGCCGACTACGATAAAGTCCCGGTGCTGTGCGATGGGGATCAGGTCATTACCGATAGTTTTAAGATAATGCGCTACCTGGATAAAGCCTATCCCGATGCCCCTGTTTTGGGTGAAGGAGTGGCGTACCAACGCGCGCTGTTTTTTAAATACTATGTCGAGCGCAGCGTGACGCCTGCCCTGTTTCGTAGCGTTGCACTGGATTTATTGGCCGCCATTCACCCTGATGATCGTGATTACTTTCGTAAAACCCGCGAAGCGCGCTTTGGGGCACGCCTGGAAGAAGTGCATAACCCCGAACAGGGCAAGCAGCAGCTTTACCAAGTGCTGGCGCCGGTACGTGAGCAGTTACATGGCAGTCCTTTTCTGGATGGCGAAACACCCAGCGGTATCGATTACTTACTGTTTGGAAGCATGATGTGGACACACACCGTCTCGCTTGAGCCGTTGACCGAACCCGATGATCCGGTCACCGAGTGGTTTACGCGTATGTTGGATGCTCATAATGGGGTTGCGCGCCAGGCAATCACGATTCGTGATTTAAATTAAAAATCGAATAACCTGCTGATTTAAAGTCATATTGAGAGCTGTAGAGGCATGTGGCGCACGAGAATATAAAAAGCCATGTTGCGATGCACAAAAGGCGCTGCTAGGTTTACGTACAGCAGCGGCAAATGCCAACGCATCAGCAGCGCCTCCACGACTAACGGGCGGCGGCCTGCTAGCTAACTCAAGGAGATGTCGTGATGATGAAGACTGCAGAGAATAACACCCAACAGTTCGAGTCTGCCTTTGTATCACCCATGCGTTCTTACACGCATGCAGCGCTTGATTACTATGAAAAGCTGATGGGTGCTCAACTTGATGCTGCCCGCGCTTACTCAGATATGACCATTTCCCAGGCACGTACCTGGCTGGAAGTTAAAGATGCCGATGGCTTTAAGAAAGCCATGGAAAGCCAGCAGCGCGTTGCCAGTGACTTCATGGAGCGGGTGAAAGGGGATTCTGAAAAAGTCACCTCTATCAGCCAGAGCTTTATGCAGGACAGCGCCAAAATGGCCGAAGAAAATGTCCAGAAGGCGAGCAATACCACGCAGAAAGCGGCTGATAACGTTCAGAAGTCAGCAGAGTCGGCAAAAAAGTAGATCCCTGTTAAGCCATTTGCATGGCGATGAAAGCGCTGCGATCCTCTGGACGCAGCGCTTTTTTATTGCTCATCATTAGCCAAACGTCATGTAATATCACCCACTCAAGCAAGGCCAAGCGCGATATCATGACGCGATGCAAAGTAAGGAGGCGATAGGAGAGCCACATGAGTGATGCGCAGGCGACCGCGAAGCGGGTTGCTCCAGAAAAAGAGGGCGATGAACGTCACGATGCTATATATCGTGCGGTAAGCGATGCGATTGTTGAACAGCGCCTAAAGCCCGGTGCCAGGCTGCGTGAAGATGCGCTTGCCGACGTGTTTAGCATTAGCCGTACCGGCATACGCAAGATTTTACAGCGCCTTGCGCTGGAGCAATTGGTAACCCTAACGCCCCGCCGTGGTGCCAGTGTTACCCGACCCACCGCCGATGAAGCCAAGGATGTTTTCGATGCCCGCCAGCTTGTCGAGTGCGGATTAATGCCCGATGTGGCAAAGCGAATCGGTGAAAAAGAAGCTGCTGAACTGCGCGAGATGGCCCGCGAGGAGCGTCACGCGCTGCGCAGTGGTCAACAGAGCACCGCTATTCGCCTGTCAGCAGATTTTCATGTGCGCCTCGCCCAGCTTTCTGGCAACGCCACGCTTGCCGAATTTGTAGAACGCCTCTGCTCGCGCTCATCGCTTATTCTTGCGGTATATGGCCACCGTGGCCACCTGGGCTGCGAATCCCACGACCATGACGACCTGATCGGCTATCTGGAGTCCGGCAACGGCGAGCGCGCCAAAGCCTTTATGAGCCGCCACCTAAAAGCGATTGAAGCCTCGCTCTCCATGGTCGAAGAAGAGGAGAGCGCCCCGGATCTACAGCAGATATTTGGGGACTGAGGCGAGCTTAATCGCTAACGCCGCGAGCAGGGCTTACATCAAGCTCCAGAACGCCTCGACCAGCGGGTTTTTCAGGTTCTTCTTCAGGGTAAACAAGCCAATATCGTAGGGCGCTAGTTCTGGCGCTACGTCGAGTACTCGAATGCGACCCACCAATGGACTGTTGTCGAGGACGATTTTAGGCACCACGCCAATACCAAAGCCCAAGCTCACCATGCTGACAATGGCTTCATTACCGGTGACCTGGGCATAAATACGTGGCGCGATGTCCAGCTTGCGAAACCACTCATCTACACGTGCTCTGGAGACTCCGCTTTCCGATAGAATCATAGGCGTGTTCGCCCATTCTGCCGGTGTGAATGGTGTGCCGGTTGGCGCATTCGGCACTTGCTGTTCCAGCGGGGCAATAAACAGCAACGGCGACGTAGCGATGGGCTTAAAGGCCAGGCCTCGCGGTAGATGGGCAGGCTTTGCTGCAATGCTAAGGTCTTCTTTACCATCCAGTACGTGCGCAATGGCGTGTTCCGGGTCACCGGTGCGCAGTTTGATTTCAATGGCCGGGTAGGCGATACGAAAGCGGCGAAGCAGCTCGTGCAAAAAGCTGTAGCTTGCCGTCACCGAGCCATACAAACTGATTTCACCGCTTAATTGGTCAAGATTGTCGGTTAACTCATGACGAATCAAATTCCATTGGCTGCTGGCATCGCGGGCATATTTGAGGAATTTTTGCCCTTCCTGAGTCAACACCACGGTCCGGTTGTCGCGGTTGAACAGCGACACGCCCAGTTCGTCTTCCAAATGGCGGATGTTGCGCGAAAGCGCAGAAATGCTGACGTAGCACTCGTCGCTTGCGCGGCCGAAATGCAGCGTTTCGGCCAGTGCGAGGAATTGTTTTAAAAGTTTAAAGTTCATAAGCGCTATGATAATAGCGTTTTGTGAAAATAGGGACGTGTTGTTGCAAATATATCAATTTAAGAAATAGTCGTTTTTGGTTAGATTGGATTCACTTACATAGCGCTGGATCCCGTATTGAGCGGCTGTGTCACTTTTTTTCGTGTCGGTGTGTCGTGCATCGATAGCGTGATGATACTTAATCAGGATGTAAACGATGGCTAACTATTTCAATACCTTGCCGCTACGCGAACAGCTGGCTCAGCTGGCAAAATGTCGTTTCATGTACAGCTCAGAATTTGCTGATGGTGTCGACGCGCTGAAAGGCAAAAAAATGGTAGTGATCGGCTGTGGCGCGCAAGGTCTCAACCAGGGATTGAACCTGCGCGACAGCGGCCTGGACGTTTCCTACGCACTGCGTCCTGAAGCCATTGCGCAAAAGCGTCAGTCCTGGAAGAATGCCTCTGAAAACGGTTTCGTGGTGGGTACTTATGAAGAGCTGATCCCGACGGCGGACGTGGTTCTGAACTTGACCCCGGATAAGCAGCACACCGCAGTGGTGAACGCTGTCATGCCGCTTATGAAAGAAGGCGCTTGCCTGTCTTATTCCCACGGTTTCAACATCGTAGAAGAGGGCATGCAGGTGCGTGATGACCTGACCGTCATCATGGTGGCGCCCAAGTGCCCGGGTTCTGAGGTACGTGCTGAATACGTTCGTGGTTTCGGCGTTCCTACCTTGATCGCTGTGCACGAAGCCAATGATCCTAAAGGCGAAGGGCTTGCGCTGGCGAAAGCCTACGCAGTGGGCACTGGCGGCCATAAAGCGGGCGTGTTGATGTCCTCTTTCATCGCGGAAGTTAAATCCGACCTGATGGGCGAGCAGACGATTCTTTGCGGTATGCTGCAAACAGGCTCTATCCTCTGCTTTGATAAAATGATCGAAGAGGGTATTGAGCCAGGTTATGCCTCCAAGCTGATTCAGTACGGCTGGGAAAACATCACCGAGGCGCTTAAGTACGGCGGCGTGACCAACATGCTGGACCGTCTTTCCAACCCGGCCAAGATCAAGGCCTTTGATCTGGCGGAAGAGCTGAAAGACATCATGCGTCCGCTGTACAACAAGCACCAGGACGACATCATGAGCGGCCACTTCTCCCGCACGATGATGGAAGACTGGGCAAACGATGATGCTAACCTTCTGAAATGGCGTGCAGACACTGCCGAAACCAACTTCGAGAAAACGCCTGCTGGCGACGTTGAAATTTCCGAGCAGGAATTCTTCGACAACGGCATCTTGATGGTCGCCATGGTGAAAGCGGGCGTTGAGCTTGCGTTCGAAACCATGACCGCTGCGGGCATTATCGACGAGTCTGCCTACTACGAGTCGCTACACGAAACGCCGCTCATCGCGAACACCATCGCGCGCAAGAAATTGTACGAAATGAACGCGACGATCTCTGATACCGCAGAGTACGGTTGCTACCTGTACAATCACGCCTGTGTGCCGCTGTTGGCAGACTTCATGAAAGGCATTAAATCCGATGTCATCGGTAAAGGCCTGGATCTGGACGACAACGGTGTCGATAACGCACGTTTGATCGAGGTTAACGATGCGCTTCGCGCTCACCCGGTGGAAGCTGTTGGCGCCGTGCTGCGTGGCCACATGGCGGATATGAAGAAGATCGTTTAACCCACGGGTTAACCGTTAGCTAGTCAATGGAAAGCCGAGATATCCACCACGATATGCTCGGCTTTTTTGTCCCTGGATAACGACTTTCCGAACCCTGATTTTTTACCAATGTAAGGAACATGTTCATGGAGCCTTCAACCCGCTTGGCGAGCATTCAGCTAAACAATGCGACGATTAGCTTCGATGATCGGTTCACTCTAAGCGAGATTGACTGGACCATCGAACCTCACCAGCATTGGGTCATCACCGGCGCTAACGGTTCCGGTAAGTCGGCCCTGGCGGCGGCACTGGCTGGCATTGGCAAGATTGAAGCGGGCACCGTTCAAGGGCTTCCCGAGCGCGTCGGACTAGTCTCTTTTGAAGCGCAAGCCGAGCTTATCGCAGAAGAGCTGAAAAAAGACGATGCCGACATCATGGATGTCGTGTCGCTCGGCACGCCGGTCAGTGAAATGATTTTCGAGCACTGCGAGGATGCCGAACTGGCTTACGAGCTGGTCGAAAAGTTCGGGCTGACGAAACTCCTCGACCGCGCCTTTCGCAAACTCTCCACGGGGGAAACCCGCAAAGTCATGCTGATCCGCGCGCTGGCTAACAAGCCCGATCTGCTCATTCTAGATGAGCCGTTCGATGGCCTGGACGTCGACACGCTCGCCATGCTGCAAGCCCATCTTGCCTCTATTATCGAAAGCGTCCCCATGGTGATGGTGCTCAATCGCTTCGACGAAATGCCGGACTTCATCACTCATGTGGCTTACCTGGATAAAGACCGGCCAGACCCGGGGCAAGAGAATAAAAAGCAAGGCAATAGAGCGCGTAGGGAAGGTGGGCGACTGGCGTTCACAGTAGACCGCCAGGATGAGGCCGCCTTCAACGAGCTTTACCAACTGCTGCATTTGAAAACGACTGACTTAAGCGTACCCGAGGCCGACCCTGCCCATCAGTTGCCCGCGCTCGACCCCAACCAGCCGTTAGTGAAGCTAAAACAAGCGACGATTAAATACGGCGATACCGTCATTGTGGGCCAGCTCGACTGGACGATCGAACGCGGGCAACACTGGCAACTGAGTGGTCCTAACGGCAGCGGTAAAACCTGCGTGTTGTCCTTGATCACGGGAGACCACCCGCAATGTTATACCAACGATATTTTCGTGTTTGGCTTCCAGCGCGGTAACGGCGAAAGTATCTGGCAGATCAAGCAGTTCATTGGCTATGTCTCCACGGCCCTGCAATGGGAGTATCGTGTCAGCACTAGCTGCAGGAACGTCATCATCTCGGGCTTTTTTGATAGTATCGGCGTTTACACAAAATCTACCGATAATCAGCAAAAGATTGCCGACCAATGGCTTGATTTACTGGGTATGAAAACGCGTGCCGACCAGCCGTTCAATAAGCTTTCCTACGGCGACCAGCGGTTGCTACTGATTGCCCGTGCCATGGTGAAGCACCCGCCGCTTCTAATACTCGACGAGCCCTGCCTGGGCCTTGATGACATGAACCGCCAGCTCGTTCTCGCGCTCATCGAGAAAATCTGTGAAGGCAAGGAAACCACGGTGCTCTACGTCAATCACCACACGGAAGACAGGATAAAGGAAATAGACAACCATTTAACGCTTGAGAAAAACCACTAGGCGCTGACGTTTTCGTTGCTGCCTGCACTCTAAAAAAGCGCCATCGGCACAAAGCCGATGGCGCTTTCAAATTGCCTAAACTGTCAGTTTTAAATTACCAGTTTTTAAATCACCAGTTTTTAAATCACCAGTTCCTGAAACATTCGTTAAAGCTCACTCACCTCAACTTGCCCTCTGCTGGGTAAGGGTGGGTGCTGCCTTAAACTGTCGCATCAAGCCAAAGTAGAACGCGCCTCCTAATCCTGCACCAATGAGCCAGCCGTAGCCGTCCAGGCTTGAAAGGGCAGGGACTAGCACCGTGGAGAGCGAGAACAGCGCTGCGCAGCCAAACGCAAGTAGGGCGCGGCGGTTCCATCCGTTTGTGTAGTAGTACGCGCTGCCAGGGGCTGAGGAGAATAGCTCCTGCATATTGAGGTGTTGGCGCTTAATCAGGTAGTAGTCCACCACAATAATGCCATAGAACGGCGCGACAATAGCGCCAAGGGCATTGACAAAGCCGGGGATGCCAATCTGACTAATCACCGAGATCCACAGCGCTCCCACAAAGAAGGCGATAACGGCGGTAATCAAGCCACCCACCTTAAAGCTGATTTTGCTGGGAAAGAGGTTGGCCAGGTCATAAGCCGGTGGAATAAAGTTGGCGACCAGGTTAATGCCCACGGTAGCGGCAAAAAAAGTGAGGGCGGCGATGATGGTCAGCGGTAATGAATCAACGCGCTCAACAATATCGGCGGGGTTGGTGAGCGCTTCGCCAAACAGTACCAGCGTACCGGCAGTAATAATAAGTGCGATAAACGAGAAAAACGCCACGTTAAGCGGTAATCCAAGCAGGTTGCCCAGCTTCATTTGGCGCTCGGTTTTTACAAAGCGGGTAAAGTCGCCAAAGTTGATCACCACGGCCGCAAAGTAAGCCACCATGGTGCCTACAATGGCAAGAAACGCGCCCACGGCGCCCACGTTTTGCTCACCGCTGCCGCTAAAGATGGTTCCAATGGCGGGTAGCAACTCGTCTCCTGCCTGGAACCAGACAATTCCCATCAGCACGACCATAACCACGTACACCAGCGGGCCTGCCCAGTTCAAAAAGTGCTTAATCCGCTCGATGCCTTGCCAGAAGATCGCGATTTGAAAAAGCCACACGATCACAAATGACACCCATGCGACGCCAGAAAGGCCCAGGAAGGTCGTGCCGCTGCCCGCCCCGATAAAGGCGGTAATCAGCAGGGCGACTGCCGTTGATGCGAAATAGGTCTGCACGCCGTACCAAAAGATACCCACAATCGCGCGTAGCATGGCGGGAAGGTTGGCACCGCGCACCCCCATACTAGCGCGCACCATCACTGGGAAAGGGATGCCGTATTTAACGCTTGGTTTGCCCGTTAGGTTCACCAGAAACATGACAATAACACCGGCTAGAATAATCGCTGCCATCACTGCCCAGCCGTTCAAGCCATAGGTGAGGAATAGCGATGCCGCGAGGGTATAGCCAAACAGGCTTTGGATATCGTTGGACCACACGTTAAAGATTTCAAATGCGCCCCAAGTGCGTGCCTGGGGCTTTAAGGGGGCCAGATCTTCATTATAAAGCGAGGGATCGAACTGCTTGATATCAAGATCGCTGTTAGGCGGTTGCTCATGCATGGCAGGCTCTCTCTGCATTAATCGTCAGCACGGCTGCACGTAGGCAGCCGTCGGATTGGGAGGGGTTAGCGTGTAAAACGCTGGCAGGCGGGCCAGTGCTTCATCAGCAGGTAATAGGTCAGCCCGGCGGGAATTAAACTGGCGTACCAGGAGACCGCAGAGAAAAAGAGTGCTGCCAGGATGCCCACCGCGGTTGCAACGAGAGCCGCTTTATTGACGCCTTGATAAGGGCCGGTGGGATCGTAGAGCTTGCTGATATCCAACGTGCGGCGGCGGATGATGTAGTAATCCACCACCAGAATGGCAAAGATGGGGCCCAGAAAGGCCGAGTAGGTTTGGACAAACAGCTGTAAACCGGCGGCCGAGCCCGGTTGAACCAGCTTCCAGGGGAAGGTGGCAAACGCTAATAGGCCGACAATGACGGTCGCGACCGGGAACTTGATCTTGAAGATGTCCATTAGTACATAGGTAGGCGGCACCACGTTGTTCAGTGCATTGGTCGTGACCTGGGCAAAGGCGATAAACAGCAGAGTGGTCATTAGTAGCGGCGTGTTATCCACGGCATTGGCAAACACCTGAATGGGGTCTGCGGTGCCCGTGGCTTCCGACACCATGTAGCCGATCAGGCCCATAAACAGCGTACAGGGTAGAATTGACATGGCATAAATGGTGGTAAGCAGGCTCTGGGCCGTGCCTTTTTTATGCTCACGCGAGTAGTCGCTGACGTTAAGCATCATGGTGCTGTAGATGCCTAAAAAGAGCATGGTGGCGCCCCAGAATGGCATACCCCAAGAGCCTTCCATGGTGAACAGGCTGGCGGATAATTCATCGCCATAGCGCTGCACCGTGGCGTAAAACATGTACATCAGCGAGGCCAAAATAAACGCGCTGCCGATATTTTCCAGCCACTTGATACCTTGAAAGCCCATCACCGAAAGGCCGATTTGCAGGAATTGGAAGGTAATAAAGTAAAACACCAGGTTATCAAAGCCGAACAGGGTTGCTGACACCATGTTGAGTGCCCCTGCACCAATCCAGCTTTGAAAGCCGTACCACACCACGGCAGGCAACGCGCGAACCAGGCCGGGAATACGCGTACCGGTAAACCCAAATGCGCTGCGCGCCTGCACCATAAACGGAATGCCGTATTTGTAGCCCGCTGCACCGTTAATCGCCAGTGCAATGCCGATGACAAAGCACCCGATGGCGATGGCAAGCGTTGCCTGTAGCAGGTTTAACGTACCGACAACGCTTGAGCCCATGGCAAAGGTGCCGATAGAAACGCACCCACCAAACCAGGCCAGAAAGTAGGAGCCTCGCCCCATAATTCGGGTACCCTGGGGAGCCAGGCTTTCCTCCCCCAGGGCTTTGGTGCGCGCTGTAGAAGGGTCTTCTGACGCAAGAGCAGCATTTGAAATGCTCATGATGTCGTCCTCGCAAGATTATGAGTATTGTTGGTTTCTCAGGTTGTAGCCTGAAAGATGCTTGCGGCATGGCGTACTACTGGACGTTCTGGTTCTTTTACGAATGCACTGATTAACGAATTACTGACCTTCTGATGAGCGTGCTATTTAAGCGGCAATGGAAGGTTTGATAGGGCGGCAAACTTACCGGTAAAGGGTTTGGGTCGTGGGTAAGCAAGGTCGCCGTGCTTGCTGGTATGCAGTCCCAAGCCGACCAGGGATTCTGCAAGCTTCAAGGCTGCGCTTACACCTTCAACGACGGGAATACCTACTTCGTGGCTGATCTGTTGGGTGAGGTTCGCCATACCACCACAGCCCAGCACGATGGCGCCGATATCATCTTCATCCCTGGCGCGGCAGCACTCCTCGACAATTCGGGTAAACGCCGCATCGGGGTGGTGCTCAAGGTCTAGTACCGGAATTTCAGCGGCGCGAATGCGTCGGCAGTGGTGGCGAAAGCCGTACTGCTCAAGCAGGTGCTCGGCAATAATGCCGGTACGCCCCAGGGTGGTAACAATGGAGAAGCGCGTGCTGATTAGCGTGGCTAAATGGAAGGCTGCCTCAGCAATGCCAATCACCGGGGCGCGGGTTACTTCACGCGCGGCAAGCAGACCAGGGTCGCCAAAGCAGGCCACAATATAGGCATCAATACCGCCTTGTTGCTCACCTTTAAGTACTTCTTCGGCCACGCCTACCGCGCTTACCACTTCATCAAAATGGCTCTCAATGGAAACCGGACCTGATTCAGGTTGAGACGCGCTTATGCGGGTCCCCGGGGAGGCGTAAAGCTCAGCAGCCTGCCCAATGGCTTGGGTCATGGATGCTGTCGTATTGGGGTTAATAATATGTATGTGCACAGCACGCGATCCTGTAGGTAAACGATCCGATGTATCTTGTATACAAAAATAGGGGGCTTTATCGCCAAGAGCAAGGCCTTTACTCTCATTAAAAAGGCTAATAGATTCGTCTACACGCTCAGGTTTGGCGCTTTTTAAGTTACAAGAGATACGATGGGTTGATCAGCCATTCCTGGGCATATTGCCGTGGGCTATTAATATGTTTATTTTGTATACAATAATGGTCAATTAATTGAATTTATACGCTTGGTGATAACCGAAGGGCCCGCTGATGACGCTAACCACTGACCTCTGCTATCCGCGTGACTTAAAAGGCTATGGGCGTACACCGCCGCATGCCAACTGGCCAGGCAAGGCCAAAATCGCCGTACAGTTTGTCCTCAACTATGAAGAGGGTGGGGAGAACTGCGTGCTGCACGGAGATAATGGCTCTGAGCAGTTTTTATCCGAGATCATCGGCGCGGCCAGTTACGCCGACCGCCACTTGAGCATGGAGTCGATCTACGAGTACGGCTCTCGGGCAGGCGTGTGGCGGATCCTTCGCGAATTTGAGCGGCGGGGGCTGCCTTTAACGGTATTCGGTGTGGCGATGGCGCTAGAGCGAAACCCTGATGTCGCCCAGGCATTCAAGGAGTTGGGGCATGAGGTCGCGTGCCACGGCTACCGCTGGATTCACTACCAGGAAGTAGCCGAACACATTGAACGTGAACACCTGCAAAAAGCCGTGGAGATATTTCAGCGCTTATACGGGGAGAAGCCAGCGGGGTGGTACACCGGGCGCGATAGCCCCAACACCCGTAAGCTGATTATGGATGAAGGCGGTTTTCTTTACGATAGTGACTATTACGGCGACGATCTGCCCTTTTGGACGACCGTTACCGACAGCCAGGGGAGTGATCACTCTCATCTGATTGTGCCCTATACGCTGGACACCAACGATATGCGCTTTGCTGCGCCGCAGGGCTTCAATACGGCGGATCACTTCTTTACGTATCTGCGCGATGCCTTTGATGTGCTGTATGAAGAGGGTGAAGAAGCGCCCAAGATGCTCTCTATCGGCATGCACTGCCGCTTGCTGGGACGCCCGGGACGTTTCCGCGCCCTACAGCGCTTTTTGGACTATATAGAGACCCATGATCGCGTATGGGTCGCTCGACGCGTCGATATCGCCCGCCACTGGGCGAAACACCATCCGCCCGTTACCTCATAAAAGGCCATTCAATGAGCAATCCGGTTTACTATGCCCCTCAAGGTGGGCATCCACCGCAAACCCAAATAACGGCGGATCGGGCCGTTTTTACCGAAGCCTACGCGCTAATCCCGAAAGGCGTCATGCGCGATATCGTCACCAGCAACCTGCCGTTTTGGCAGGGCACCCGCGCTTGGGTGCTGGCGCGACCGCTCTCCGGCTTCGCCGAGACCTTCTCCCAGTACATCATGGAAGTGCAGCCCGGCGGCGGAAGCGACAAGCCCGAGCCTGAGGAGGATGCCGAAGGTGTGCTGTTCGTGGTCGAGGGCGAACTGTCGCTGAGTCTGGACGGCGTGCGCCATGCTATGGCCCCGGGCGGCTATGCGTTTATTCCGCCGGGTGTGGAGTGGCGAGTGCGCAATGAATCCCGCGAAGCCGTTCGCTTTCACTGGATTCGCAAGGCCTTTGAGTACGTGGACGGCCTTGATGTACCGGAAGCCTTCGTCACCAACGAGCAGGCGATCACGCCCAGCGAGATGCCCGGCACGGAAGGGCGCTGGTCGACCACCCGTTTTGTTGACCCTAACGATGTGCGCCATGACATGCACGTCACCATCGTCAACTTCCAGCCCGGCGGCGTGATTCCGTTTGATGAAACCCACGTCATGGAGCACGGCCTTTACGTGCTGGAAGGCAAGGCGGTGTATCACCTGAACCAGCAGTGGGTGGAAGTGGAAGCAGGGGATTTCATGTGGTTGCGCGCTTTCTGCCCTCAGGCTTGCTATGCCGGCGGCCCGGGACCGTTTCGCTACCTGCTTTACAAGGACGTCAACCGCCACGCAAAGCTCAAGCTCTTTCGCTGAAGTAAAGGAGAAAGCCATGAGGAGGCCAACATGCTGACACTCACCGCCGAGCCGTTGACGCGTGAGGCCTTCGCGCCTTTTGGCGAGGTCATCGACGCGCGCGAGTCACCCTCGTTTGCCATTAACGCCGGGCGTACCCAGCGCCATCACGACCTGGCGAAGGTGCAAACCCTGGGTGAAAACGCCCATACGCTGATCAATCTGTTTGTGAGTCAGCCCGTTTCCTTACCGCTTGAATTAACCTTTTTAGAGCGCCATCCACTGGGCAGCCAGGCATTTATGCCGCTGCATCAGGAACGCTTTATTGTGGTGGTCGCACCGCCAGGCGAGACGATTGATCCAAAGACAGTGCGTGCGTTTGTTACCGACGGCCGTCAGGGCGTTAACTACCGAGCAGGCACTTGGCATGCGATACAGTCGGTGCTTGAGCATGAAGGCGAGTTCTTAGTGGTGGATCGCGGTGGCGAAGGTAATAACTGCGAAGAGTATTCGCTCGAAATTACGGTCGATTTACGCGAATAACTTGTGCACACGCCTTACGGTTGTCATCCTGGTGGTCTTATACTGATAGGCTAATGACAAACCCGTGATTGTTTAGGAAAACTATGAACGCACAGACACATATCCCGCTTCGCCGTACCAAAATTGTTGCCACCCTGGGGCCCGCCAGTGACCGTGAGGGTGTTTTGGAGGCAATGCTGAAAGCGGGGGTAGATGTCGTACGTTTGAACTTCTCCCACGGCACGCCCGATGATCATCGTCAGCGTCTTTTACGGGTGCGCGAAATTGCTGCCAAGCTGGGGCGTAGTGTGGCAGCACTGGGGGACCTCCAGGGCCCCAAAATTCGCATTGCCCGCTTTAAAGAGGGCATGGTGACCCTGAAAGAGGGGCAGCCGTTTGTGCTGGATATGGCGATGGACAGTGATGCAGGCGACGTTCATCAAGTGGGCTGCGACTACAAAACCCTTGCTCAGGATGTGGGCGCTGGCGACCGCCTGCTGCTGGATGATGGCCGTGTGGTGCTGGACGTTACCCGTGTAGAAGGCCAGCAGGTTCATACCCACGTGGTAGTGGGGGGCAAACTCTCCAATCATAAAGGCATCAACAAACAAGGCGGTGGGCTTTCTGCCCCGGCGCTAACGGATAAAGATAAACAGGATTTAAAAACCGCCGTTGAGATTGGCGTTGATTACCTGGCGATTTCTTTCCCGCGCCATGCCGAAGACATGCTGGAAGCGCGCCGTCTGCTGGGTGAAGAGGGCAAGGAGATTGGCCTAGTGGCCAAGGTTGAGCGTGCCGAGGCTGTGGCCGATGAGGCAACGCTTGACGGCATTATCGAAGCCTCTGAAGCGGTGATGGTGGCCCGAGGCGACCTGGGGGTTGAGATTGGCGACGCCAAACTGGTGGGCGTGCAAAAGCGCATGATCAAACGCGCCCGCTCGCTCAACCGTGCGGTGATTACCGCCACCCAAATGATGGAAAGCATGATCTTGGCGCCGCTGCCTACCCGCGCCGAAGTGTTTGATGTGGCCAATGCCGTGCTGGATAGCAGTGACGCCGTGATGCTTTCAGCGGAAACTGCCGCAGGCGACTATCCGGTGGAAACCGTGGAAGCCATGGCGCGTGTCTGTTTGGGCGCTGAGCGTGAAAAGGTGGCACAAGAGTCGGGCCACCGGATTCATGAAGGCTTTACTCGCCCCGATGAAACCATTGCCCTTTCCGCTATGTACGCCGCCAACCATATGACCGGTGTGGCCGCGATTGCCTGCATGACCGCTTCCGGTTATACCCCCTTGATTGCCTCGCGCATCCGTTCTGGTTTGCCGATTGTCGGCCTTGCCCATAACCCCATCGCGCAGCGGCGTATGGCGCTTTATCGTGGCGTCGTATCGCTCCCGTTTGATACGTCAGAAATGAGCGCGACCGAGCTTAATCGTCGTGCGCTGGAACTGTTGGTGCAACATAAGCTTGCCGAGCCGGGGGATCATGTCATCCTGACGCGGGGTGACCACATGAATGCTCATGGCGGTACCAATACGATGAAAGTCATGACGATTGACCAGCCTACCGATTAAAGGACCTGTCTCCATGAACCCGACTCGTCGTCTTATGCTAAAAGCTGCGTTAGGTTTGCCTTTGGTCGCGCTGCTTCCCGGTACGGTTTGGGGCGCGCTCACCTGGGCTGAGGGCGCTGACCCAGAGAGCGATTTACTGCCTCTGGCTATTCATAGTGACGGAGGTCCGCACCGGCTGGAAGTGGAAGTGGCTAAAAGCGCGGCGCAGCGTCAGCGAGGGTTGATGGAGCGTGAATCGCTGCCTGAAAACCGCGGCATGCTGTTTCGTTTCGAGAGCGAGCAGCCTGCTGGCAACACTTTTTGGATGTACCGCACGCGCATTGTGCTGGATATCGCGTTTATCGATCAGGAGGGGCGTATCGTAGCAATTAACACCATGCCTCCCTGTGGGTCCAGTGTTCCGGCCAATTGTCCCTCCTATCCGGCAGGTGCCGCATTTTGGGCGGCCCTTGAGGTCAATGGCGGCTACTTCGCCGAACGTGACATTAAAGTCGGCGACTGTATTTCGATTCCGGATCAAGCTGGCTTCTGCAAGCCCATCGATCAGTAAGTCTCTTCAAGGCGCGACGGCGCTTGCATCGCCATAAGAATCGGTAAAAAGGAACCACACCACGCTTAGGGCGTGGGTGGTTCTGGTCGTTGCCGACGTGTAGGTAGCAAACCTCAGGGAGCCTCCATGCGGGCTTTAGCGCCCAGGGGCATTTGGCTACCCCTGCCTATTGAGCTATACCTTATTAAGCCACCAACCCCTTGACGGGCCAGGCAGGTTTTCGGGAAGTTTGGTTGCTTATCTCATACCCCCTATGCAAAAGAGGCATAGCAATTAACGGTGACTAAACGTTACGCAGCGTTAGAGTCGTGTTTCAATAGGCGCCGCTCGTATCCTTGAAGCCACGTATTGGCTTCGCTAATTAGCGATTTTTTCGCTAAAGTAGTTAAGGTCGGCACTTCAGGATGTCGAACTATAACAGTTTGTCTTGAAAACGTTTTGGACGAAAAATCACCCGAGGGAACAGATCATCGGTGGTTCCAAAACGCATAACGCTCACAACATCAAGATAGAGGTGTATCCATGAATCGCCATGTGTTTTCTACCGCCACTTTTTCTGGCGCGTTGATCGCAGCAGCTACGTTTGCTGCCCCCGCTGTTGCTCAAGAGCGCTATATTACAATCGGCACAGGCGGCCAGACCGGTGTTTACTACGTCGTAGGCCAGTCGGTCTGCCGTATGGTTAACCGTGGCAGCGAAGAGCACAGTATTCGCTGTAATGCGCCTTCTACAGGCGGCTCTGTTGCCAACGTGAATGGCATGAAAAGCGGTGAGTTGGATATGGGCGTTGTCCAGTCTGACGTTCAATACCGTGCTTACAACGGCGAAGCCAACTTTGAAGAAGAAGGCCCCTGGGGTGACATGCGTGCGGTATTCACCATGCATGGTGAACCTCTTACTGTTGTCGCGCGTGCGGATGCGGGTATCGACAATATCAGCGATTTCCCGGGCAAGCGCGTTAACATCGGTAACCCAGGCTCTGGCCAGCGCAACACCATGGATGTCGTCATGGAAGCGTTTGGTTGGGACGAAGATACGTTCGCGTTGGCATCTCAGTTGGATGCGGCGGAACAGGCTTCAGCTCTGTCTGATAACAACATCGATGCGATGGTCTATGTGGTAGGCCACCCGAATGGCTCCATCCAGGAAGCCACCACCACGATTGATGCGAACCTGGTATCGGTCACTGGTGATGAAATCGATACGCTGATCGAAGAGTATCCTTACTACACGCGTTCTGTGATCCCCGGTGGTCTGTACCGTGGTAACGACGAAGACGTTGAAACCTTCGGTGTAGCAGCCACTTTCGTTTCATCGACTGACGTGGATGAAGAGGTTATTTACGAAACGGTTAAAGCGGTATTCGATAACTTTGATCGCTTCAAGCGCCTGCACCCGGCGTTCGAAAACCTTAACGAAGAAGACATGATTTCTGACGGTCTAACTGCACCGCTGCACGATGGCGCTGCACGTTACTACCGCGAGCGTGGCTGGATCGAATAAGACCCTAGTGTGACGCTATTAGCCAGGATCAATAGTGATTGCTTTTGAAGTTTAAGCGCGGGCACCTCGGGTGTCCGCGCTTCTTGTTGAAAGCGCTGATTGTCAGCGCTGACCATTAGGCAGGGCAAGCGTATGCGTGATGACAAACAACCCTCTAACGCCACTGAGAGCGACCTGGAGGATATGGTCGCCGCCAGTGACACAGGGGCAAGGAAGCCTCACGGCGTACCCGGTAAGTTGCTGGTAAGTATTGCAGCAGCGTGGTCGCTGTTCCAGCTATGGATTGCATCTCCACTCCCTTATATGATCGGCTTCGGTGTTTTTAGTGCCACTGAAGCACGCTCTATTCACTTGGCGTTTGCGCTGTTTTTGGCCTATATGGCCTATCCCGCGTTAAAGCGCTCACCGCGCGACCGTATTCCGCTACAAGACTGGATGTTTGCAGCGGTAGCGGCCTTTTGCGGTGGGTATCTGTTTCTTTTCTATTCAGAGTTGGCGCAGCGCCCCGGGCGCCCTATCACGCAGGACATCGTGGTGGGCATCGTCGGCATTATCATGCTGCTGGAAGCTACTCGACGTGCGCTTGGCCCACCCCTGATGGTGGTTGCCGCGATATTTATTGGCTACTCCCTGTTTGGCCCGTACATGCCAGGCATTCTTGCCCACCGTGGCGTCAGCCTGGGAGGGTTGATCAACCACCAGTGGCTGGGTACCCAGGGCGTCTTTGGTATCGCGCTAGGTGTATCTACCAGCTTTGTCTTTCTGTTTGTGTTGTTTGGTGCGTTGCTCGATAAGGCCGGTGCCGGTAACTATTTTATAAAAGTCGCGTTCTCGATGTTAGGCCATCTGAAAGGCGGCCCTGCAAAAGCGGCCGTTGTGGCATCAGGCATGACCGGGCTAATCTCCGGCTCGTCGATTGCCAATACGGTAACAACGGGCACCTTTACTATCCCGATGATGAAACGGGTGGGATTTAGCGCCGAGAAAGCCGGTGCCATTGAAGTCTCCTCATCGGTGAATGGGCAAATCATGCCGCCGGTAATGGGCGCGGCTGCGTTTTTGATGGTTGAGTATGTCGGCATCCCGTACGTGGACGTGATTAAACATGCCTTCTTGCCTGCGATTATTTCCTATATTGCGTTGATTTATATCGTTCACCTGGAAGCCCTTAAAGCCAATATGCAAGGGCTGCCCTCCAACAACCCAGCCCGTCCATTACTCAACAAGATCATTGGTTTTTTAACCGGCCTGCTGCTGTTAATGGGGCTGTCGGTGGTGGTCTATTACGGCCTTGGGTGGCTCAAGCCCGTGCTGGGTGAGGCAACGCCGTGGGTCATTTCAATCGGCCTGGCGATTATTTATGTAGGGCTTTTGAAAATAGGGTCTCACTATCCTGAACTGGAAATGGATGACCCTAACGCCAAGGTTATTAAACTGCCGCAGACACGACCCACCGTAATGGTCGGTTTGCACTATATCTTGCCGGTCGTTGTGCTGGTTTGGTGCTTGATGGTCGAGCGGCTCTCGCCTGGGCTTTCCGCTTTTTGGGCCACGGTGTTCATGATCTTTATTATGGTGACGCAGCGTCCCATTATTGCCGTCTTCCGTGGGCGCAGCAAAATGGCCGCCGATATCAAAGAGGGCTTTTTAGACCTGTGGGACGGCCTGGTAACCGGCGCGCGTAACATGATCGGTATCGGTATCGCGACGGCCACAGCGGGTATCGTGGTGGGTGCGGTGTCGCAAACCGGTGTGGGCCTGGTGCTTGCAGATGTGGTTGAAATCCTGTCAGGCGGTAACCTGATGATGATTTTGTTTTTAACCGCCTTGCTGAGCTTGATTCTAGGCATGGGCTTGCCCACGACCGCTAACTATATTGTGGTTTCGGCCTTGATGGCGCCGGTGATTGTGATGCTGGGTCAGCAAAATGGCCTGATTGTGCCACTGATCGCTGTTCACCTGTTCGTGTTCTATTTCGGCATTATGGCGGACGTTACGCCGCCCGTGGGACTGGCCTCTTTTGCGGCTGCTGCTGTGTCCGGAGGGGACCCGATTCGGACAGGCTTCCAGGCGTTCTACTACAGCCTGCGTACGGCAGCGCTTCCGTTTCTGTTTATCTTTAATACGGACCTGCTGCTCATTGATGTTACCCCGATGCAGGGTGTGGTGGTGTTTATTGTGGCCACCGTGGCGATGTTGATTTTCGCCGCGGGCACGCAAGGCTACATGCTGACGCGCAATCGCTGGTATGAGTCGCTGCTGCTGCTATTGGTCGCTTTCACGCTCTTCCGCCCAGGCTTCTGGATGGACAAGATACATGACCCGTATGCGTCAGTGCCGCCTGCCCAGTTTGCTGATGCCCTTGAGCGTGTCGAGGATGGCAGTAACCTGCGGGTACAAATCGCCGGTGAAGATGCCTTTGGCTCGCCAATGACGACCTACGTACTGGTCCCGGTACCTCGTGGTGATACGGGCCAGGAGCGCCTGGAAAACCTCGGTATGGAGCTGTATGTAGACGGTGATCAAACGCTAGTCGATTTCGTCGCCTTCGGCAGCCAGGCCGCCGACCTGGGGTTTGACTTCGACCAGGAAATTATCGAAGTACTGGCCCCTGTAGACCGCTGGACGAAAGAGTGGATGTGGCTACCGGCGTTGGCAATATTTGGTTTTGTTGTACTCATGCAGCGTCGCCGGCGTAGTAAAAAGTCTGATCATGATGGCGCGGCAGTGGCCTAGGGAGGTTGTCATGTACCAAAAAATATTACTGCCCGTGGACTTGAATGAAGAGGGTTCCTGGAAGAAAGCGTTGCCCACGGCGGTAACGCTTTGCCAGACTTTCGGTGCGTCGTTGCACATTGTCACTGTGTTGCCAGAACTTAAAATGCCGATGGTAGGGGCTTACTTCCCCAAGAATTTTTCTGCAAAAGCGCATGAGGCCATGAAAGAGGCGCAGCATACGTTTATTCAGGACAATATTCCGCAGGATGTTAAAACCCAAAGCATTATTGTCGATGGCTCCCCCTGGGAGGCCATCATTAAGGTGGGCAAAAAGCTGGACGTGGACCTGATCGTGATGGCTTCTCATACTCGGCATAAGCTTGTCGACTATGTACTGGGCCCGAATGCTGAGCATGTTGTGCATCATTCAAAGGTGTCCGTCATGATCGTTCGCTAGGCGCTTTTTAAAAGGTGTCAGGCACTATGAAAACTCCAGCTCATATGAGCTGGAGTTTTTTTATAACCCCACGGTAATGTTTAGTAAAATAGTAGTCTTTAAGTGGCTGTGTAGGTGTATCTAACTGTAATTAATATAGAAAGTCGATTTTTTTCCTGACCTGGGCAGGCAGATCACGATACTCTACGGGTGTCTGTATCGAAAGTTGAATAGAAAACTATAGAGCAAAGTTATACGAGGATGTCATCGTGAGAACATTATTACTGGGGTGGGTTCTGCTGGTGCTAGGGTCTCCCTTGGCTGGATTTGCCGATGAGTCCACCCCCTTGGAAGCACCAGATGGTGCCGTTTTGCTGGAAGTAAGAGGCAATATTGTAAATGTGAACACCGAAGTGGGTGCCGACTTTGATATTGACATGTTAGAGGGGCTGCCACAGCACGCGTTTGAAACGAGTACGCCCTGGACAAGTGGCGTCAGTCAATATTCAGGCCCGTTGTTACGTGATGTGCTTGAGTACGTAGGTGCCAAGGGTGATGCGATAGAGGTATCGGCCCTTAACGGCTATGTGGCTGACATACCGATCAAGGATTTTTATGATTACGACGTCATTCTGGCACTTAAACGAAATAACCAGCACATCCCGATTCGTGAGTTCGGGCCTCTTTGGGTGCTTTATCCGTTTGATCAGGACGAGACGCTGTTAAGTGAAAAAGTGCGCTTTAGAGCTGTTTGGCAGGTTAGGCGTATAGATGTTCTTTAACCGAGCCAACGTGCGCTCGCCCCGCCTGCTGCGTTACCCTCGTCGCCTTAAACTGGTGGCCATTATTACCGTGCTGCTGTTTGCATCGGCGCTGGTAGTCGCTGCTCTGGCCTCTTGGCGGCAGGACAACCTCACACAAAGTCTGCGCGAAGATACCTCATGGGTCGCCTATAAACTCGATCGTGATGCAGTACAGCTGCTTAACCACTTGCTTTCAGCATCCCGTGCAGAGATGCCCCCGGTGGTACAAAACGAGCTGAATATGCGTTTTGAACTTTTGTATAGCCGCCTTATGTTGCTTCAAGAAGGGGAAGTCAATTCACTGATTACTGACATTGAAGGGGCGAGACAGTTGCTAACGCAAATAGGCCAGCAGATGGAACCGCTGGACCTCTTGTTTGCACCTCATGAGGTGCTGGATCAACTGCCCATTGTGTTAATTGAAGCAGAGCTTGAAGCACTCACCCAGCTAACCGAGCGGTTTGTCATCACCATCAATGGTTACCTGGCGGAGTCTGCCACTGAAGAGCGCCGTGTGTTAAGCGCACTCTATAAATTATTAATGACGCTGCTGGTCGGTATGAGCCTGGCTGTGTTGTTGGTCATTGCGTTCCTGATCCGAGAAATGCGTGAAAGTGCGACAGCCCGGCGCCGACAGGAGCAACTAAGCCAGCAATTGGAAGTGACCGCCGAGCAGGCTCAGGCTGCTAATCATGCCAAGTCCGACTTCCTGGCCATGGTCAGTCATGAGATTCGTACCCCGCTTAATGGCGTGATCGGCATGAGCGAGCTGCTCAGTGAGCCAGCAAGCTCGGCCCAGGTAGAAGATTACGCGCGCACGATTCATGAGAGCGCCAACCAGCTGTTGACCATGATCAACGAGATTCTCGATTTCTCCAAAATCGAAGCAGGCCATTTAACACTTGAAGCGTCACCTACTGAATTAAGGCCCTTGGTTGATAGCGTGGTAGCGCTATTTGAACCGCGTTCGAGGGCCAAAGGGGTGGCGTTAAGCATGTATATCGACCCGCTGGTGCCGCGTTGGGTGATGGCTGATGCGGGTCGTCTGAGGCAGATTTTACTTAACCTTGTGGCGAACGCGACCAAGTTTACCGATCACGGAGCGATCACTGTTCGGGTCTCTTCAACGGTGGAGCACCTGCTACTGGAAGTTAGCGACACCGGGTGCGGGATTAGTGAAGAGCAGCAAACGGCGTTATTTGAACCTTTTCAGCAAGCGGGGGCATCGGTCGCTCGCCGCTACGGCGGGACGGGTCTTGGGCTTGCTATCTGTAAGCGCCTAAGTGAAGCCATGAACGGGCAGTTGGGTGTGCAGAGTAGGCTGGGGCAGGGAAGTACATTTTGGTGCAAGCTGCCGCTGATTAAAGCGATGCCCGTCGAGGCAGTGCCTCCTAATGAGCAGACGAGAAACTTTGCGGGTACATCACTGCTGTTAGTGGAGGATAACGCCATTAATCGCAAAGTCGCGACCGGGCTTTTGTCACGCTTGGGGTGCGAGGTCGTGTGTGCCGAGAATGGGCAGGATGCGCTGGACATGGCGGCGTCCTTGCCGGTGCACTTAATCTTTATGGATATACAGCTGCCCGATATGGACGGCTTGATGGTGACGCGGCACCTGCGTGAGCAAGGAGGCTGGTTGGCGGATGTGCCCATTATTGCCATGACAGCGGGAGGCAATGACCGCCAGCGTTGCCTGGCTGCCGGAATGAACGACTACATTACCAAGCCGCTTTCGCTTCTGGCGCTTGGTGACGTGCTTGCTCTGCATTTATCACCGTCAGCGCTAGCCCGTAAGACAACGCTGCCCGCGCAGGAGCAGGGCGATACGTATGAGCACAATGTACTGAATGCTGACACACTCACCATGCTTCAGGAGAGTCTGGGCGATGAGCACTTGATAAACCTGGTTGCTTTGTATCATCAGCAGATCAGCGACTATGTGTCCCAACTGAGCGCATACCTTGCCACGCCGGAAGCGTCTTTTAGCGAACAGGCTCGGCAGCAGGTAGTCAGGTTGGCACATCAGCTTCGTGGGGAGTCGCTGAGTATGGGCGCAGAGGCGCTGGCGGAGAAGGCCAAAAGCCTTGAAGTGTTAGCTCGTGAGGAGGGAAATACAAAAAGCCAGCTTGATGAATCACTTAGTGTAGTGCGCCACACCGCTGCACGAACCCACGGCGCACTCAAACGTTGGCGGCAGAGGCAGTCTTCTACCAAGGGATAAGGGCTAACCCTAGCATCAAGCTATATCGTCATTGGCAATAATAAACAATACTGTTAGGGCACGTTTAATAATCATAATCCTCAGGAGCCTTCTCATGATTTATGCCAATCCGGGTGATAATGGGTCCGTCGTCTCGTTTGAAAAACGCTATGGCAATTACATCGGAGGTGAGTTTGTACCGCCCGTTAATGGGCAGTATTTCGATAACATTAGCCCTGTAAATGGTCAGGTCTTCTGCGAAATTCCGCGCTCTACTGCTGACGATATCGATAAAGCCCTGGATGCCGCCCATAAGGCTGCACCTGCTTGGGGGAAAACCTCTGCCGCTGAGCGCAGCAATACCCTGCTAAAAATTGCTGATCGCATTGAACAGAACATTGAAAAGCTGGCCGTGGCAGAAACCTGGGATAACGGCAAGGCCGTGCGTGAAACCCTGAATGCTGATATTCCTTTGGCGGTTGATCACTTCCGCTACTTTGCGGGCTGCATTCGGGCGCAGGAAGGCTCCGCTGCCGATATTGACGCCAACACCGTGTCTTATCATTTTCATGAGCCGCTGGGCGTGGTGGGGCAGATCATCCCCTGGAACTTCCCTATTTTAATGGCTGTTTGGAAGTTGGCCCCCGCGCTTGCCGCCGGTAATTGCGTAGTACTTAAACCCGCCGAACAAACGCCAGCATCTGTGCTGGTGCTGATGGGATTGATTGGTGATTTGCTGCCGCCGGGTGTGGTTAATATCGTCAATGGTTTCGGTGCAGAAGCCGGCCAGGCACTGGCCAGTAGCAAACGTATCGCCAAAATCGCCTTTACCGGTTCCACGCCGGTGGGGTCACATATTCTTAAGTGCGCCGCTGAAAACATTATTCCTTCCACCGTGGAGCTGGGCGGTAAATCACCCAACATCTACTTTGCCGATATCATGAGCGCCGAGCCGACGTTTATCGATAAAGCGGTAGAGGGCCTAGTGCTGGCCTTCTTTAACCAGGGCGAAGTGTGCACCTGCCCCTCACGTGCACTGATTCAAGAGAGCATGTACGAAGAATTTATGGCCAAGGTGCTTGAGCGCACCAAGACTATTAAGCGTGGCAACCCCTTGGATACCGACGTGCAAGTAGGCGCTCAAGCCTCTCAAGAGCAGTACGACAAGATCATGTCGTACATGGATATCGCCCGTGAGGAAGGCGCTGAATTTCTGACTGGTGGAGATAAAGAAAGCTTCGACCCCAGCTACGACAAGGGTTACTACATCCAGCCGACGCTACTGAAAGGCGACAACAAGATGCGCGTCTTCCAGGAGGAGATCTTTGGCCCGGTGGTGGCGGTCACCACCTTTAAGGATGAAGAAGAAGCGCTGGCGATCGCCAACGACACCGAGTTTGGCTTGGGTGCAGGTGTATGGAGCCGGGATATTAACGTCGCCTTTCGCATGGGGCGGGGCATTCAGGCTGGTCGCGTATGGACCAACTGCTACCACCAATATCCCGCTCATGCGGCATTTGGTGGCTACAAGAAGTCCGGCGTTGGCCGTGAAACCCACAAGGTGGCGCTTGAGCACTATCAGCAAACCAAGAACCTACTGGTCAGTTACGACATCAATCCGCTCGGGTTTTTCTAATCCGCGCCCGCTCCCCGCTCGGCATTGTGCCGAGCGGTATTATCTGCCCCTCTGACGCTCTAATTGACAGCCCGCTTGCGACGAATAATGGGTTACACCCTCTCTGCCGTTGATTCTCAGCCTTGGGGGCGCGAGGCCCGAACATTTAGGTACAAAAGATCCCGGCACATAGGCCGGGATTCGTCTTTTGGGTAAATGCGATCACAGTTACAGCTGAGCATTCTCCGGCGGTTCGCCGATGCTGCCAGGCATGGGTTGTACGGTGCCACGTTCCTGGCCTGCCAGGGTCAAAAAGTGCAGGTGGCGCTCGTACTCGCCTACCAGGTCGCCAATCGCCTGGCCACGGGTATAGCCGTTCAGGTCTTTATCCAGCCCGCCTTCAGCCAGATAGACATCCAGACGCACATAGAAGTCATCGTCGGCTTCAATAAAGCTCGGTGTGCGCATCCGGTGTGGACACACCTGATAGACAAAGCTGGTGGCATCACCAAAATCCACCTGCAGCGTTAGCCTGGGGAGCGGCTCACCTTCCAACTGCTCTTCACTCACATTGGCGGGCTGGCCACGGCTTTCAAGCTCTTGGGCAAACTGGGTCATGGCTGGGCGAATCGAGTGCTTGATGGTTGCAGCAGCGCCAGCTCGGTTGGATGTGTCCAGGGCGCGGTCTAGGCGCTCCTTCCAGTCGCCGCCTGGAGCGCTGCCGGTAATGGCGCGGCGTGCATCGGCCTTGTTGCCTTCAAGTTTTAGCGCCTTATACATCCCCACCATGACCGCAAAAATTACCACCGAGAAGGGTAGCGCGGTAATCACTACTGCGCTTTGCAGAGCGTTAAGCCCGCCGGCCATCAGTAGAGCAATGGTGATCAAGCCAATCACCGCCGACCAGAAAATGCGCAGCCTGATGGGCGCATCGTGGTTAACGTCACTTAAGATAGACGTAAAGTTAGCCAGCACCAGCGCGCCGGAGTCAGCGGAGGTAATAAAGAACACAACGCCCAGGATTGTGACAACCGCTGCCGTGATGGCTGCGTAAGGATAGTACTCAAGTAGGGTGTAAATCGTGGTTTGCGGTGTATTAAGCGCCTGCTCGCCGAGTGCTGCCACGCCCTGGTTGGCGACCAGCTCAATACCGCTATTACCCAATACCGACATCCATACCATGATGAAGGCAAGCGGTATAAACAGCGCACCGGCGACAAACTGGCGAATGGTGCGACCACGAGAAATACGTGCCAGGAAAAGACCCACAAACGGTGTCCAGGCGATCCACCAACCCCAGAAGAAAATCGTCCAGCCCATCTTCCACTCCTGGGCGCTATCATCGGTAAAGGCGTGCGTGTCAAAGCTTGCCGCCACAAAGCCGGAAAGATAGTCACCGGCGTTGTTAACTACCTTATCGAGCAGTGTCAGCGTGTCACCTGAAAACAGTATGAACAGCATCAGGCTGAGTGCCAGCAGCATATTGAACTCGGATAAGCGGCGGATACCCTTTTCGACCCCGGTAACCACGGAAATGGTTGCCAGTATGACCACCAGGACAATCAAAAGAATTTGTACCGTAATCGTTTCCGGTACATCGAACATGTAGGCCAGCCCGTAGTTAAGCTGAATGACCCCAATGCCGAGGCTGGTGGCAATACCAAATACGGTAGAAACCACCGCCGTGATATCCACCGCGTTACCGATAGGCCCATAAATACGCTTGCCCAGAAGCGGGTAGAGCGCGCTGCGAATGGCTAGCGGCAAACGGTGGCGATAGCTGAAGTAGGCCAGCGCCATACCCATCAACACGTACAGCCCCCAGCCGGAGAGCCCCCAGTGCAGATAGGTTTGAACGACGGCGTTACGCATCGCGGCCTGGCTTTCGGGTGTCAGGTCGGGCGGTGCCAGGTAGTGAGAAATCGGTTCAGCCACGCTGAAAAACAGCAAATCAATGCCGATACCTGCAGCGAACAACATCGCAGACCAGGAAAGCAATGAAAACTCAGGCCGCGAATGATCGGGGCCCAGGCGAATGCTGCCAAACCGCGACATGCCAATCACCACGACAAAGACCAGATAGGCCACAATCGCCAGCATGTAGTACCAGCCAAAGGTGGTACTGACCCAGGCAAGCGCTGCATTAAAAAATGCACCAGCTTGTTGGGTAAACAGCAGGGTGAGCACCAGAAATATCAATATGCCGGCCATACTGCCATGAAAAACCACGGGGTTAAGGCGGTCGCGAGAGGGCAGGGAGGGGTTGTCTTTCGCCATGCAGGCGGACTCCATTGGTTGAGACAAGTGATGAAACATTTTATTTTGAATGAACATTCAATATAAAATACGCTGTTTAAGCGCTTACTACAAATCAGTCTTTATAGGGATAGGAAATGGTCGGTGAGGTTTTGGCAAGGCGCGCATACAAAAACGCCCGGCAAAAGCCAGGCGTCTTGACAAGACTTAACAGTAAAAAAGCGCTTACTCGCTAGCGGTTTCCGTAGCGTCTTCATGCTGATCGCGCGGGCCGTGTCTACCGTGGCCTCTACCATCCCTGTGGTGCTCGTCACGCATTTCTTTCATGGCGTTCTTTAAAGACTCACGCTCCTCTTCGGAAAGAATATCCGCAACTTTGTCCTGGTGCTCTTTACGCAACGCCTGCATGGCCTGGAAGTGCTCTGCGTTTAGCTCGTTGAGGGCCGTTTGCTGCTCCTCGTTCAAACCGGCGCGGTCGTACACTTCATAGCGGCGCTCTTCCATGCGCTGCGAGAAGGTTTCGCGGTCAGCGCCTGAATGACGACCTTCATGCTGGTCTGCCTGTGCAACCACAGCAAGTGGGGTTAGCGCGATAGCCAGCAGAGCCGGGGCAAACACTTGGCGTAATGACATTTTCATAACGTACCTCCTGGTAAGTTGACAATGTCAGTATCGAGCGGGGGAGTGCAAACCGTATGCACGGAGTGTGCAATAACGGTGATGATGCAGGGGGGAATATCTGACGTATAGCGGTTATATGGTTAGACTTTAGTTGGCTTTTTGCGTCATGCAAGGTTGGTGAAAGGTTTGTGGGATAGCTTTGTCCTCCGCAGGCAGTAGCCTGTTTGAAGACTTTATAATTCTATAAAAAAGAGAACCCGCTATGCCCAAGAAAATCTGTGCTCCGTTTAGCTTCAATATGAAATCACTACTCGCTGGTGCCACGGTTGTTGCCGCGTCACTCGCGTTAATCATGCCTGCCGCTGCAGCAGATGATTATCCTGAGCGCCCGGTCAATATGGTCGTCGGCTTTGGTACCGGCGGTAGTGCTGACCGTTTGGCGCGTATTATGTCAGGCTATATCGCTGAAGAGATTGGCGTGCCAGTGCAAGTGACTAACCGTCCAGGCGCAGGAACTCAGGTCGCATCCAACTACGTGCTGAACATGCCGGACGATGGATACACCACCTATGCCTCAACCTTTGCTCCTTACCTGGCCAACTCGATTCTGACCGGTGGTGCCAACTTTAGTGTTGATGATTTTTCGTATATCAACTTTCAGTGGTTCGACCTGGATCTGATCGCCGCCAATAAAGATAGCGGATACGAAGATCTTCCTTCGTTGCTGGAAGCGATTCGCGAAGAGCGCGGCCAGGTGCGTGGCGCAGTGGTTCAAGGCTCAGCCGGTCACCTGATGATCCGTCTGCTGCTGGAAGAAGCTGGTATTCCTCAAGAAAACCTTAACCTCGTGACGTACAACAGCGGTGGTGAAGCCCGCTCAGCGGTGGCTGGTGGTCAGGTGGATTTCGTTTCTATCAGTGCCCAGGGCAGTGAGGGAATTCGTGAGTTCTTGACGCCGCTTGCCATCGTGAGTGACGAGCGCATCGACCAGTGGGATGCCCCCACGATCAACGAAGCGCTGGCACCGATGGACGTAGAAGTTCCGGTACTGCAGGGCTCGATGCGTGGTTTTGCGGTCACTAGCGAAGTTGAGCGTCAGCATCCTGAGCGCTTTGAAGCATTCGCTTCAGCTATCCAGAGCGCGCTGGCCCGTAAGGATGTTCAAGAACACCTTGAGCGTAATGAAATGGGCGGTGTCTGGATTGGACCTGAGCGTGCCAACGAGCTGATGCGCGAAAACTACGCTGTATTTGAAAAATACGCCCACCTGCTTAACTGATCTTCCTGTCATGGCTGGTCAACTTTCATGTGGCCAGCCTGGAGTTGAACCATGTCTGCACAGAAACGTGACTATGGGGACTTTTTAGTTCTCATCGGTCTGGCTTCCTTTACGTTGTGGTATTTGCTGGATGCGATCAGCGTCTCGGCACAACCCCAGAATTTGCTCCTGATACTGCCGCTTTCAGTCATTGTCCTGTCGATTATTGCCATTGAGCTGGTGCTACGCCTAAAGCAAGGGACGCTATTCAGCATCGCTGCCGACGAGGAACCGTTACATCAAACGCTACCCGTCGTAGTTCTGTTTGGTGCCTATGTGTTATCGCTCGAAACGCTCGGTTTTGATGTGGCGACCGTGCTGTTCATCGCGCTCTTTTTGATCCTCAAAGGTGAGCGTAACTGGTTAGCGGTGGTGGGCTTTAGCGCAGCGTTCGGGTTCGCCGTGGCGTTCTTCTTCTCCCAGATGCTGCCCTATCCCATGACGCTGCTACTGCTACCCAGTTAAGGAGGCAATATGATTGATTTTGGCGCAGTACAGCAGGGTCTTGACCTGCTCTTTTCTAATTTTGGCCCCTGGCTCGTGGTAATACCCGGCATTGTGTTGGGGCTAATCTTTGGCGCAACGCCGGGGCTGCAGATTTCCATGGCCATGGCGATCTTCCTGCCCATGACCATGTACATGGATTTCATTCAGGCCATGCTGTTCTTAACCGCTATTTTTACCGGCGGTTCGTTCGGCGCGGGTATTCCTGCCATTTTGATGAATATCCCGGGTACTTCATCGGCCATTGCCACCGCCTTTGATGGCTACCCGATGTCGCGCAAGGGGCAACATAACCAGGCGCTGGGCGTGGCGTTGGCCGCCTCCGTGGTGGGCGCGCTGATGGGTTATCTCGTGCTGTTTTTCATGATTCAGCCGCTCTCCTATCTGGTGCTGAGACTCGGCCCTTCCGAAATGTTTGTGGTCATCCTGTGGGGCATGACGCTGATTGCGAGCCTGAAGGGCGAGCAGGTACTTAAAGGCTTGGTGGCGGGCTTTGTCGGCCTCTTGGCGGGAACCATTGGGTTTAGTGAAATTGGTCTGGCGCGTGGCACCATGGGGCAAACGTATCTGCTTGATGGTATTCCGGTTATTCCTGCCATGATGGGCATGTTTGCGGCCTCAGAGCTTTTCAAGCTTGCCAACAAAGGCTTCATCGTTGAATCCGCCGATTCTCGTAAGGTGAAAATCAGCGAGATATTTGAAGGCTGTAAGATGGCAATGCGCTATCCGGTTGTGATGATTCGTGGTGGTTTGATAGGTGTGTTAGTAGGGGCCGTGCCTGGCGTTGGCTCCTCGGTTTCCAACTTGCTTTCCTATATTGAAACCAAGCGTCGTGATAAAGATCCTGACTCGTTTGGCAAGGGTAACCCGAAGGGCGTAGTGGCATCAGAAGCCGCTAACAGCAGCTCTGAAGGCGGCTCAATGGCTACTCTGCTGGCGCTTGGCATTCCCGGCGGTGGTGCAACGGCGGTAATGTTGGCTGCGTTTGCCATGCATAACATCACCGGCGGGCCGCAGTTTATTCGTCAGCAAACCGATGTGGTCTACGCGATTATTTTTGCCAACTTCGCCCAGGTATTTCTGCTGGTGGTCGTGGGTCTGCTGTTTATCCCGCTGTTGGCTAACATCGTCAAAGTACCCATGCGCTACCTGATTCCCTCGGTACTGGTACTCGCGGTTATGGGATCGTTTGGCTTGACCGGCAATATGACCGGCCCCGCCACTGTGCTGGTATTTGCAGTGATTGGTTGGATCTTTCGCCATTATGGCTACTCGGTGCCTGCCGCCGTTATCGGTATGCTGCTGGGCTCGCTGGCGGAGAAATCACTGCTCCATTCGTATCAAATCAGCGGCGGGGATATCACCTATGTCTTCGAGCGCCCGGTGACCTTGGGGATTCTAGGACTTCTATTGATTTCACTGTTTAGCCAGCCGTTAATGGCGCGCTTTAGTGCCAGACGTGCGGCCAAACAGGCGTAACATAATGGCAAAAAAAACGCTGAAAACGTTAGTCTTGGGTTGCTTGGGTGGCGTTATTGCCACCCTTTTTTCATTGCCCCTGGCCTGGATGCTGGGCGCACTTTTTATGGTGATGGCGGTATCGCTTGGCGGTGTTAAAACCGGCGTTGATAAGCGCTTGCACCGTGTGGCTATTGCCCTGCTGGGACTCTTTATCGGGAGCCGCATTCAGGCCAGTGAACTGGTCAGTCTGGTGCAGTGGTACCCAAGCGTGTTAGCAATGCTGGTCTATATGGGGCTTATGCTGGTGGGCGGGTACTTTATCTTTACCCGCGCCAATGTAGGGCCCATGGATGCGATGTTTTGTGCCTACCCAGGGAGCATGAATTCAGCCCTGGTGCTTGCTGAGCGCGCCAATGGCGATGTGCGCTGGATCGCTATCGCGCACTCGCTGCGTCTGGTCACCGTGGTATCCGGGGCGGCACTGTTGGCAAGCTTTTTTGTGGATGATGTCACACTGCAAAGCTCTCCCGTATCGCTCTCGCTGATGGATGCGCTGCCGCTGTTATTGGTCCCGCTTTGCTGGTGGCTTGCCCGCTTGCTGCGCATTCCCATTCCGGAATTTTTAGGCCCGATGGCCGCAGGCGCTATCATCGCGAACCTGGGGATGAACTACTCCCTGCCCACTTGGGTGGTGTTCACGGCCTTTTTGGTGCTCGGCTCTTCGGTCGGCGCACGTTTCTCGGGAACCCACTGGTCTCAGGTAGTCAGCGTGGGGCGGTTTGGAATGGTGTATGCACTGTTTGCCCTGATTGTTGCAGCACTCATGGCTTGGCTGGTCGCCAGCATGACCCAGCTTTCCTTTGTGGCGGTGTTGCTGGCGCTGATTCCCGGCGGCGTCGGGGAGATGGCCGTCATCGCCATGGTGATGGATATCGACCCGGTGTATGTAGTGTCGCACCATGTCTTGCGCCTGCTACTGCTGATCTTTATGACCCCGCTGGTCATTCGTATTGCAAAGCAGGCGGCTGCATAGCGGGAAACGCCACCGTCACGGCGAAACCGCCTTGTGGTCGGTTATTAAAAGAGAGGAGAGCGGCGTGGGCGGTGGCGATCTGCTCCACGATGGCAAGGCCTAATCCGCTGCCGGGCGCGTGCGGATTGTGGCGGGAAAAGCGCTCGGTCAGCTTGCCAAGTTGCGCCTCTTCCACGCCGATTCCTTGGTCGTTCACCGTCAATATTACCTGTTGCTGCTGCGTTGTTAGGGCGATATCGATTGGACCCTGGTAGGCTTCAGCGCCTCCCGCGTGCAGGCTGGCATTCTCAATCAGGTTAATCACCAGCCAGAGCAGCATGATCGGATCGCCCAGCACTTTGGAAATGGTATGAGGCTGATCGAACGACAGCTCTTGGCCTTTCTGATAGATGCTGGTGGCGGTTTGCGCACAGGCGTCCTGGCATATAGTCACCAGATCGACGGCTTCAAGATGGGTTTCATCCATCAGCTCGCTGCGGGTCTTGGCATATTTCAAAAGCTGTTGGACCGTATGGCTGGCATGTTCTGAGATACGCTGTATTTCAATAAGGTTGGCTCGAACGGCCGGTTCTTGGGTCGTTTTTAGCGAGATTTCAGTTAGCGCACGTATTTCAGAAATGGGCGTTCGCAACTGATGGGACACATCGGCATTTAATTGCTGTGTACTCTCAATGCTGCGTCGGATACGTAGCATCAGCTGATTAATGCTGAGAATCAGTGGGCGAATCTCTTTTGGAGCGTCGTCTTCAAGCGGCTGAAGGTCATGAGGCGAGCGGCGGCTCAGCGCTTGGCTGACACTATTAAGCGGTGCCAGGCCGTGGTAAATCGCAAGCCAGGCGATGGTGATGGCAAGAATCCCGGCAACAATCGTCAACCCGGTGAGTGTCACCATAAAGTCATTGGTAAGCGTGTAGCGCGCTTCTTTGGACTCCGCAACGATCACTTCAATATTGACGTTCTCGCGGCCCCGGCTAAAAGGAAACGTCAGGGCGACGGCGCGTAGCTCGTTGCCCGCGTACGTCACGTCGTAAAAAACCGGCTCAGAGAGGTCAGTAGGCGGGTCGCCCAAGCCTTGAAAGCCAGCAATCATATCGCCGTCTACTTCCAGCATCCGATAGAATATTTTGCCTTCACCACGACTACCTAGGGTGCTAATACTAAAATAGTGCATATTAATGCGTAGCGCGCCGTCTACCGTGTAGATGCGTCTTTCCAAGCGCTCGGCGGCATTGAGCAGCATATCGTCGAAGGTTTCGTTAATCTGGCGTGTCAGCAATAGATAGCTTGAAAGAAGCGCCAGAAATGCCAGGGCAGTAAACGGTAAACCAATCCACAGCAGCAGGCGGCTTTTTATCGATTTGATAGCAAGCATATCAAGCGTCTGATTCCTGGTTGGGGGCTTCTTTGGGGGCCAGGTAATAGCCTAAACCGCGGACCGTTTTCAAGCCGAAGTCGTAGCCGATTTTCTTGCGGATGCGTGAAATATAAGTCTCCACCGCTGCATAGCTGACCGGCTCGCCCATAGTGGAAAGCCGATCAATAATCTGGTCCTTACTGACGAGTCGATTTTGATTAATCATCAGATATTCCATTACTTCCAGCTCTCGGCGGTGCAGCGTTACAGGCTGACCATCAATTCTTAGCTCCATTGCGTCGGGTAAAAATGCCAGACGGCCACAGCTGAGCGTTTCACCACCAAAATGCTTGGCACGCCGGACCAGTGCCCGGGCTCGGGCTACTACTTCATCAAGTGAGAAGGGCTTGCAAAGGTAGTCATCTGCGCCCTCTTCAAGCCCTAAAATGCGTTGGTCCAGCGTGTCTCTGGCGGAAATAATCAGCACGGGGATAGTGTTCTGCTGATGGCGCAGTTTGCGTAGAAGGCTAATGCCATCCAATTCAGGCAGGCCCAAATCCAATACCATCAGATCGAAACCACCCTGCACGAGCATTGGGAGTGCGTGTGCGCCGTCGTTAGCGACGGTGATGTTGAATCCTGCCTCGCTAAGTGCTGTGGCCATCGAGCGCGCTAAATTGTCGTTATCTTCTACTATAAGCGCCTTCATGTTTAATCCTGCGGGTTAGCCCTCGGGCTGATATTTATACCCTACCCCATACACCGAACGAATGATCTCCTGCTCGGGGAGGGCTTCGGTGATTTTTTTGCGCAGCTTTTTAATATGGCTGTCGACGGTGCGTTCAGAAACAATCCGGTTGTCTCGGTACATATGGTCCATTAGCTGCTCACGGCTAAAGATTCGTCCAGGTGACTGCATCATTACTCGCAGCAGCTGAAACTCAACCGCGGTGAGGCCCAGGTCATGGCCGTTGGCTAGCGCCTGCCAGCCATCGTCATTGAGGGTCACCGGGGTTGAAACCGCTGCCTCAGGGGTGTGGGCCTGTTCGGCAAGTGCTTGGCTGCGGCGTAGTACCGCTTTCACGCGGGCGACTACTTCGCGGGGGCTGAAAGGTTTGCAGATATAGTCATCGGCGCCCAACTCCAGTCCTAGCAGGCGGTCTACTTCCTCCACCTTGGCGGTCACCATAATAATTGCGATAGCAGGCCACGCCTGACGTATTTCCCGGCAGAGCGTCAAACCATCCTTGCCGGGCAGCATGACATCCAAAAGCACCAACGTGGTGGGGTGCTGCTGCAACCAGGGTATCACATCGTCGCCATGACCCAGTGTTGCAACATTAAAACCGTGAGAGCTTAAATAATCATCCATGAGGCGGGCAATTTTTGGCTCGTCCTCAACAATCAATAGCGGGGCGTCTTGGAACATGGCGGACTCGCTTGTCATTAATGGGAAGTCAGTAACGGAAAACGTAAGGTCCAGCAAAGCCCGCCTAGCGGCGCATTGGATGCCTCAAGCGTTGCACCGTGCGCAATCACCAAGGCGCTTGCAATGGATAGCCCAAGGCCACTACCGCCGCTTGCCCGATTGCGTGACCCTTCAACACGGTAAAGGCGCTCGGTAAGCCGGGAAAGCTCACTTTCCGGAACGCCCGGTGCGCTATCCTGCCAAACAATCACCGCCTGGGCACGCTCAATGTTGAGCGTTACTTGAAGTTTGCCTGGTGCATCGGTGTAGGCGCAGCTGTTATCCAGCAGATTATTCCACAGCTGATGCAGTCGCTGGGCATCACCTCGAATCATTACGTCGGGGGCAATGTGCGTCGTCAGTGTAAGGCCGCTGCCATTGAGCCAGCGGTCCGCATCTTCAAGGCGGCTGGCCAGGCTGTCGCTAAGGTTCATGGGGGCCAGATGAATATCAAGCGCGCCAGCATCGCTTTGCGAAAGCAGGCGTAAATCGGCGACCAAGTGCTCAAGCTGGGCAACTTCCTGTGCCAGCGAGCTGAGGTTTTCCTGATTCAGTGGGCGAATGCCGTCCTGCATGGCTTCAATTTCACCACGCAGCACGGCCAAGGGCGTACGCAGCTCGTGGGCGGTGTCGGAAACCCAGCGTGCACGGGCGTCACGGTTGGCTTCTAACGTGGCGGCCAGTACGTTGAAGTCTCGCGCCAAACGGGCAAGCTCATCCCGACCACGTTCAGGTAGGCGAGTATGGTAGTTGCCTTCAGTAAGCCGCCGCGTGGCGATAGCCAGTGCCCGCGTACGTCGGCTTAACCACCACGAGAGCCCGGCGGCCAGCAGCAGCGACGCTAGTCCAATCGAGATAACAATAATTACCAGGTTGCGCTGTTGCAGCTCTAGAAAGCGATTTTCCATGCGCTCCATCATCTGCTGAGGAGGGCGAAACCCCAACGAGCCGATGGCCTCGCTGTCGCTGTGAAGCGTGAGCCAGCGCCAATCGCCGGGGCCCATACGGCCATTCATGGGCGGAATCACAAACTCACCGTTTGGCGCACGCAGCGCAAAATCCTGCGCTTCGCCCAAGGGGGAGGGGCGTTCACGATGTTCCTGACCCAGTTCAAAACGCACGATATGCGGCCAGCGTTCCGGGTTGTGTTCAAGCCAGCGCCAGTCCTGCTGGGTTTCCCAGCGGGTAATCAAACCATCGGCCAGCAGCATGGCACGGCGTTCCTGGGCCTGGTTTAAATAGTCGATAAAACCACGGTCGATACTGTAGGAAACGGCTAGAAACATGGTGGCGGAAATGGCCACGTTAACGCTGAGTATGGCCGAGAACAGCTTTAGTCCTAGCCGGGAAGGACGCCAAGTGGGCAAGGTAACGGCCATCAGGAAGTGCCCTCCTGAAGAGGTTGCCGAGGCATGCTAAGTCGCTCGCGCCAGTTCTCCAGACCCAGGTAAAGGCAGGGCACCAGTATCAGCAAAATGGCCGTTGCGAAGATCATGCCAAAGCCCAGCGAGATCGCCATGGGGATCATAAAACGCGCCTGTCGCGAGGTTTCCAGAATCATGGGCGCCAGGCCCAGAAAGGTGGTAAGCGTGGTCATCATGATAGGCCGCAGGCGCCGGGTCGCCGCCGCCACAATGGCTGCGCGAGGCGCCATCCCTTCGCGCCGCTTGCGGTTGGCGTAATCAATCAGTACCAGCGCATCGTTAATCACCACGCCGGAAAGCGCCAGCATGCCCAGCAAGCTGATAATCGAAAGCCCAAACCCCATAATCATGTGGCCCACCACAGCACCAACAACGCCAAACGGAATGGCTGCAAGCACCAGCAAGGGCTGCAAATAGCTTCTGAAGGGAATCGCCAGCAGTGCGTAAAGTGCGGCCAGCATCAGCCACATGGCGGTGCGAAGGGCTGCCAGGTTGTCGGCGGTATCCTGCTGGCGGCCGCCCAGGCTGACCTCAAGCCCCGGCCAGGAGTTTGTAAGCGTTGGGAACACGTCTTCTTGAAGGGTGGCCAGTACCTGGTTAATGGTTTGGTCGCCCTCTGAATCCGCCGTCACGGTGATAATGCGCCTGCCATCTATGCGCTGCAGACTGCTTGAGGCTTGGCTTAAGGTAATGTCTGCCACGCGAGAAAGCGGCACGCTAAGCCCGTCGGGCGTGCGTACGGGCATGCGGTAAAGTTCGTTTAAGCTCGCGCGGTCGGTTTCGGGCAGGCGCACCTCTACGCTGATCTCGCTACGCCCCACAAACTGCTCAACCGCCGTGGCGCCCTGTAAAGGTCCGCGCAGTGCCTGGGCCAGGTCGCTGCCGGTCAGGCCCAGCGCTCGGCCTTCTGCGGAAAGGCGCATTTCAAGCTGGGGTTTGCCATCGCCAATCCCGCTGTCAATATCGGTCAGCCCATACTCACCAAGCACTTCGGCCAACCGGGCAGCGGCGGCTTCCAGCACTTGGGTGTCGGGGTGAGATAAGCGCAGGCTGAGCGCAGCGCCGCTGCCGGGGCCACCAAAATCTGACTCAAAACGTACCGACTGAGCGCCAATTAAATCCCCTGCCAGCTCACGCCATTCACCTGCAATACGTGAAGGCGGCCAGGCGTCCAGGCTGCTACTTGCGATATCGAGCCGTACCTGCAACTCTTCGCCGTCCAGGCGGCTGCGCGTGCTGCTAAAGGTTAGCGTCTCTTCGCGCTCGCTCAGCTGCTGGGCGGCGTCCAGTAGCTGTTGGCTAAGCTCTCGGCTAACGCTGATATTGGTGCCAATCGGCAGCGTCACCGTTGCCTGAACCTGATCGGATTCGGCACGCGGCATGAGTGAAAAGCCCAGCCGCCCACTCATGGACCATGCCAGCACTACCACCAGCACCGCAACACCGATGGAGACGCTCAGTAAGCGTTGATTAAGTGCGCGTTGTAGAAACGGCTCAAACTGATGGTATGTGAAGTGATGCAGTCCGCCCTGCAGGCGCTGGCGCAACGCTTCCAGCGGCCGTTGCCAGGCCGGTGTTTCACGCGGTTTACGGCTATGTGCCAAGTGGGAGGGGAGGATAAACAGCGCTTCGGCCCAGGAGATCAAAAACACCGTGACGACCACCACGGGCAGAGTGGCAAACAGCATGCCCAAAAAGCCGGGTAAAAACAGCAGGGGCAGAAACGCCACGATATTCGACAAAATGGCAAAGGTGAGCGGAACGGCAATTTCACCTGCCCCTTTGACCGCCGCATCGCGCAGCGAGTAGCCTTCCTCACGATAGCTGTAGATATTTTCGCCCACCATGATCGCATCATCCACCACGATCCCCAGCGCGATAATGAAGGCGAACATCGACATCATGTTCAGCGAGACGCCGATCCAAGGCAGAAATAGCATGGCGCCCAAAAAGGCCGTAGGAATACCCAGCGTGACCCAAAATGCTAGCCGCGCTTCAAGAAACAGCGCCATGAGCACCATCACCAGCGCCAGGCCCATCCAGGCATTCTTTAGCAGCAGGCTTAAGCGGTCTTCGTATATTTCCGAGCTGTCGCGTGCAACGTCCAGGCTAACGCCCGGCGGTAGCCCCGCTCGCAAGCGCTCCAGTTCGCCGTAGACCGCCTCGGAAATGCTGGTCGGGGTTTGGTGGCCAATTTGATAGATGTTGACCGACAGGCCCGGCTCGCCATTATAAAACTCTTCACGATCCGTTTCGGCAAAGCCGTTGCTTACACGGGCGATATCACCCAGCAAAATGGGCGTGCCTTGGGCAGTGGTAAGGATTGGCAGGTCGGCAAACTCGGCGGCGCTGTTGCGTCGGCCTTGGTAGCGCACCAGCCATTCGCCTTCAGCCGTGGTGAGTTGGCCGCTTGCCAGGTCCAGCGCTTCAGCCCCAATGCGGCTGGCAAGCTGCTGATGATCAAGCCCGTAGCGCTCAATAGCTTCTTCATCCAGGTGAATCTGGATCTCGCGCTCGCGATTACCCGAAAGCTCGGCGCGTGAAATACCCTCAGCGGCCTGCAGTTCAGCGCGCACATCCTCGGCGGCGTCGTGAAGGGCGGCAAGCCCAACCGAGCCGTAAACCTGAAGGCTGACCACACTGCGCGATCTGCCCGCTAGTGTGAAGCGGGGCGGGTCGGCGGCACTGGGTAGGGTAGTGATGGCGTTGACTGCCTGCTGAATATCCTGATAAACGCGCATCACATCGACGCCGTCAATCAGCGTCGCGCTGACCATACCGCTGCCTTCACCAGCGCTGGAGGTCAGCTCATCAATACCTTCTACATTCGATACCGCCGCTTCAACGGGGAGCAGTAGGCTCTGCTCGACATCTTCTGGCGTGGCGCCGGGGTAGCTGATGCTGACCTGAACAATTTCAATTTCAAACTCAGGAAAGACCTCTTTTTTAATCGCGAGCGATGCCATAAGGCCCCCCACGATAAACAGCAGCATCAGCAGGTTAGGCGCAACGCCATGGTCAATCATCCAGGCAAGCGGGCCGCGACGCATTAGCTGCTCTCCTCATCACGGGTGGGCGCATCGTTGCGCGAGCGAACGCGAACCTGTTGTCCTTCCTGGGGCTGGGCAAGTCCTGAAGTAACAACGCGCTGGCCAGCCTCCAGGCCGCTGCGCACCAGCGCTTCATTTTCACCCCGATAGGCAAGCGACACCGTTGTACTGTGTAGGCGGTCTTCATCGTCCACCCACCAAACGCGCTCGCCCGGGCGTAGCGCCGCTGAGGGCAGGGCAATCAGGTCTTCCTGCGCCTGAGTTTGAAAGGCTATTCGCATTACATCGCCCAAGCGCAGCGCCGGGCCATCGGTATCCAGTGCCAATGGGTCATTCACCGCAATCAACAGCTGTGCCTGAAGTCCGCTCTCTTCCAAATTAGGTAAAATCGATATCAGTGCGCCTTCCCGCGAAGCGCCTTCTGGCCAGCCACGGCTGGTAATCGTGACCTGACTACCCGGCGCCAGCCATTCAAGTGCATCGCCGGGCAACGAGGCGCGCACCCAGAATTGCTCAACACCGACCAGGTTAAGCACCTCGGTTCCTTGGCTTAGCAGGCTGCCAGCGCCCACCAAGCGCTCTTGCACCATCGCCTTCCACGGGGCGGTCAGTGTTGCGCGCTCAAGGTTGAGCGCTGCCTGGTCGCGTATTACACGTGCCTGAGTCAGTTGAGCCTGGGCCTGGCGAAGTTGAGGCTCGCGCAGGACCAGCGAGCGTCGCTCGGCGGAAAGCTGGCGCCCAAACGACTCGTACTCACTACGGGCGCGCTGCTGTTCGGCATTTTCAAGTGCCACCTGCGCTTGGGCGTTGCTTAGCTGGGCCTCGGCGTCCTCCAGGGCAAGGCGCAAATCGGCTTGGTCGATATATGCAACGGGCGCGCCTTCCTCAACGACCTGGCCTGGAAAAACGCCCTCTCCAAAGCGTTCCAACTGACCTGCCACGCGGCTGGCCAGCTGGGTTGTCTGCTCGGCTTCTACTCGCCCAAAGCCGCTCAGTAGAGGCGATAGGGCGCTCTGTTCGACTGTCATGACATTGACGACAGGCGGCGTGGGTGGCGGGGGAGCCCGCCGCTCAATACGTGGCGGCTGGCTGATAATCCACCAGGCGCAGGCTAAGCCGATGGCAAACACCAACAGGGCCAGCACGGCGCCTAAACGGACACGGCCTTGTTGCATCGAGGAGAAAGAGTCATGAGGTTTTATTAACACGGAGTACCCGTTGCAAGAGCGAAAACGTAGTAAAAGCGAAAATTCCGGTATAAGAAGCGTATCATGCTAGCATCACGCACTGGCTCGCAGAGATTAGGTAAGCATTATGAAAATAGCGTGCAACTCTTCGCTAACCTAAACGCCTGCGACTTATCACGACACCTATTTCTCATAAATACCGTCCGGCCGATGAGTCTTGTGCAAGCGTATGAAAAACACCGCCACCCGCGATAAGTTAATTGATACTGGTGCTGAGCTGATTACCCAACAAGGGTATAATGCAACGGGCATTAATGCCGTACTTAACGCCTGCGGCGTGCCCAAGGGGTCGTTTTACCATTACTTTTCCAGTAAGGAAGATTTTGGCCTGGCGGTGATTGAGCGGTTTGCCAACGACTATGATGCTAGTCTGGTCGCTCTGCTTGAAGATCCGATGACACCCCCTCTGGACCGCCTGAAGCACTACTTTGCCACCAGCCGCGCTTACATGAGCGAGCGCGACCATGCGGCCGGCTGCTTGATCGGCAATTTAGGTCAGGAGATGGCGGGGCAGAGTGTTCGCTTTCGCGAGGCGCTTAATCACGCGTTCCTGCGTTGGGAAGCACGCTTTGCTCACTGCCTGCAGGCAGCCCAGGCCCAGGGGGCTCTCACTCAAGCACTGGACCCGCATCAGTTGGCAAGCTTTATTCTTTCAGGCTGGGAAGGGGCAATTTTGCGTGCCAAGACGCTGAAGTCAGACGCGCCTATGGAAGTGTTTGAAAAGCTGCTGTTCGAGCAGGTGCTGACGTCGCCAGTGACTGATTAACCCTTCAAACGCCCCTGCTTTGATGCACTAAGCGAGTGGCATGAGTGGAAGGCAAAGCGCTGCCTCGCGGCCACTATGTTGCTAAAGCCTTCCCTGAGGTGCTGCTATGCGAAGCATGGGCGTTTCTGCTCAGTGCTGAATAAGCGCTTAACGAGACTTACCAAGACGAAGCGGGTCAAAAGCTGGATAATGGGTGGCAATTCGCCGAGGGCTCTGTTTTCAACCGCCCAGGCACACTCATTGCTCTGGATGCCCGCTCATGGAAATCAAAGTCAACTATCTCGATAACCTCCGCCTCGAGGCCAAGTTCGACGACTTCACCGTTATTTCAGACCAGCCGATTCGCTATAAGGGCGACGGCTCGGCGCCTGGCCCGTTTGACTACTTCCTGGCGTCATCCGCCATGTGTGCCGCCTACTTTGTGAAGGTGTACTGCAACGCGCGGGATATCCCTACCGAAAACATCCGCCTCTCGCAGAACAATATCGTCGACCCCGAAGACCGCTATAAGCAGATCTTCAAGATTCAGGTCGAGCTTCCCGAAGATATTTCCGAGAAGGATCGCCAGGGCATTCTGCGCTCGATTGATCGCTGCACGGTCAAGAAGGTCGTTCAAACCGGCCCCGAGTTTCAGGTCGAAACCGTCGAGAATATCGATGAGGATTCCCAGGCGCTGTTGATGGGCGCCCCGGAAGGCAGCGAGCGCACCTATATCGAGGGAAAGGATTTACCCCTTGAAGATACCATCGCCAATATAAGCGCGCTGCTGGCTGATCTTGGCATGAAGATCGAGATCGCCTCCTGGCGTAATATCGTGCCTCATGTCTGGTCGCTGCATATTCGCGATGCGGCCTCGCCCATGTGCTTTACCAACGGTAAAGGTGCCACCAAAGAGAGCGCACTGTGCTCGGCGCTTGGCGAGTTTATTGAGCGCTTATCTTGCAACTTCTTCTACAACGACCAGTTCTTCGGTGAAGAAATCGCCAATAGCGACTTCGTGCACTACCCCAATGAGAAATGGTTTAAACCGGGGCCAAATGACGAGCTGCCCACTGAAATTCTCGATGAGCACTGCCTGGCGATCTACAACCCGGAAGGCGAGCTTTGCGGCTCGAATCTGATTGACACCAACTCCGGCAATGAGGCGCGCGGCATTGTCTCGCTGCCCTTTGTGCGTCAGTCGGATGGCGAGACGATCTACTTCCCCTCCAACCTGATCGAAAACCTGTTCTTAAGCAACGGCATGAGCGCGGGCAACACGCTGGTGGAAGCTCAGGTGCAGTGCCTGTCGGAAATTTTCGAGCGGGCGGTCAAACGGGAAATTCTGGAGCAGGAAATGACCCTGCCGGATGTACCGCAAGATGTGCTGGCGAAGTACCCAAATATTGTCGAAGGCATTAAGGCCCTTGAGGCTCAGGGCTTCCCTGTGCTGGTAAAGGACGCCTCCATGGGCGGTCAGTTCCCGGTGATGTGTGTGACCTTGATGAACCCGCGCACCGGCGGCGTGTTCGCCTCCTTCGGCGCCCACCCAAGCTTTGAAGTGGCGATTGAGCGCAGCCTGACCGAGCTTTTACAGGGTCGCAGCTTTGAAGGCCTGAACGACCTGCCGCTGCCAACGTTCAACTCGCAGACTGTGTCCGAGCCCAACAACTTTGTTGAACACTTTATCGACTCCTTTGGTGTGGTTTCCTGGCGCTTCTTCAGTGCCAAGGCGGATTTCGAGTTCAGCGAGTGGGATTTCTCCGGCACCAACGAAGAAGAGGCCGAAACGCTATTCGGCCTCTTCGAGGAGTTGGGGGCCGAGGTATACATGGCGGTCCATGAGGATCTCGGTGCGCCGGTGTGCCGTATTCTGGTGCCGGGCTACTCTGAGGTGTATCCGATTGAAGACTTGATCTGGGATAACACCAACAAGGCACTTGATTACCGTGAGGATATTCTCAATCTGCATCAATTAGAGGATGACCAGCTCACCGGTTTGGTCGAGCGCCTCGAAGAGAGCCAGATGGATGACCACGTCGATATCACCACCCTGATCGGCATTGAGTTTGATGAAAACACGGTATGGGGCCAGCTCACCATTCTGGAGCTTAAGCTTCTGGTCTACTTGGCGCTTGGCCGTCATGAAGAAGCACTTGATTGCGTGCAGATGCTGCTGCAGTACAACGACAACACCGTTGAACGTGGTCTCTTCTACCAGGCGATGAATGCGGCGCTGGAAATTGCCCTGGACGACGAGCTTGAAATCGACGACTACCTGCCTAACTTCCAGCGCATGTTTGGCGAAGAGACCATGGCGGCGGTTGTCGGCTCGGTGGAAGGCAGCGCGCGCTTTTACGGTCTGACGCCCACCAACATGCAGCTTGATGGTTTGGAGCGTCATCAACGTTTGATTGAAAGTTACAAGAAGCTTCACGCCGCGCGGGCGGCAAAAGCAGGCGCTTAATCGCCTCCCGTTTTCACTTGTTCAATGGAAATGCATGACACCGATGGCATTCAGCACTCCCTTGATGACCGCAGCGCTAACGTTCGTATGCACCTAAACAGCAAGCTGGAGAGCTACAGCACGTATTAAACGGGAGTAGTTTTAAAACGCTGTGTGGGGGGGGTAGCTCACAGCGTTTTTGTAGCGTGCAATAAAGCGTCAAAGCGAGAGAAAAAACAGTATCAAAGGGGGCGAGAGCAGCGAAAGAATAAATCCGCTAACCACCGCGATGGGCACGCAGGCGACGCCGCCGTGCTGTTGAATCACAGGTAGAGTAAAGTCCATTGATGTGGCACCGCCATAGCCAATGGCAAGGGCGGTGTGGCGGTGGATCACTAGCGGAATCAAAATAAACGCCAGGAGTTCCCGGGAAAGGTCGTTAAAAAATGCCACGCCGCCCATTAGCGGCCCTAGCTGGTCACCAATTAAAATGGCCGACAGCGAGTACCAGCCGAAGCCTGACGCCATGGCGAGCCCTTCATTCCAGCTAAGAGAGAGCAAGGGGGCGGCAGCCAATCCCGCCAGTAGCGAGCTAACGGCCAGCGTTATCGCAATCGCAAGCCCTAACCGGTTGAGCAGAATTTGCTTAAGCGGCATGCCGGAGTTGCGTAGCTGACAGCCGATCAGCACTAGCAACGCGTAAAGTACCCATTCCGCTAACAGGTCTGCGGCGGTAAAAAGCGTATCACCTAGCCTTGGGCCCAGCAGCAGGCCTGTAATAACGCCGACCGCCACTACGGCCAGCAAGAGTAACGAGCCTTGCATGGCGGCCAGCATACTGGTCGGTGCGTTTTTAACGACAGGTGAATCCCCCGTTTGTAGGGCTACCCGGCGAGACAGCCACCATAAAGCGGCCAGGTTAAACGCCGTGGTAATACTAAACAGCAGCAAGGCATTGCCCCCCAGCCGCGAAAGCTGGCTGGTTAGATTTTCAAGCCCGGCAAGACTTACCCCCATGAAGAGCAAAATAAGATAAACCGAGCCGCTAACGGCACGGTTGATCAATTGCTGGAGGTAAGTAGAGCGAATGCGTAATAAATAGCCCACTATCAGAGGCAGAAGAACAATCAATAATCCAGACAGCATGTAGGGTGTGGCGCCTTAAGGGTTAAATTGAGTAAGCCTAATGCGGGTTTGGCGGCGACCCTCTTTTTGATACTCCGCCGAGACAATCAGGCCGGGCCAGTCTGGGTGAAAGTTGATTTCCAGATGGCGGTCGGGCTTTTCGATATCCGTCAAAATGACCTGCCGCACCTCAAACTCACCAGCGGGCACGTTGACGATGTGCGTGCCTGGTGTGGCGTAGTACTGGAGGTGCTCATCTCGGCCGCGGTGGTCAACAAAATCGAGATCACAGGGTGCGCTTTGTGTACATGTTTCATGGCCTGCACGCCGAGAGAGATCAACCAGCGCGGCTTGACGATCAAGCGCCGCAATATCGCTATCGGTTAACCGGTAGCTGTCGCCTACGCCAAGAAGCGAGTAGCTGCTGCTAAAAAGCAGTGAACGGACGGCGTCCTCACCCACTGAAAAGCGGCTGTACTCCTGGCCGCTGACTATGGCCAATGAAAAGCGCATATCGCTTAGCCAATGCTGGCCTTCCTGGCTGAGCGTATGGGTAATCGTTGCACTGGGCCAGTTGCGGGTTTCCAGCCGGTATTGCGCTTTAAATGGCACTATGTCTGCAAGATTGCTGGCGGCTTCTTCGCTTGCATTGACCGGTACAGCGCTGAGTAATAGCCAAGCGGTGCCCAGTAGTATACAAGCCGATACAACATTTAAACGGGCGAGTCGCATCCTGATTCTCCTTAATGAGCAAGCGGTCCCTGCTAGCTAGCGCTGTTTGCAAATAAACCCAATAAGCTGAGCCGTCTTGGGTTCAAAGGCCTGCTTGCATATCTGTCATGCATTTCCATGGCCTGGCATATATTTCGAGCGCCTTTAGTGGGTATCTTAACATTTGATGCGCACGTGATGCGGTCGGTGTATCACTATGAAAGAAGCGCCTCCCGCTGCGTGTAGGCAGAGGCGCCCATGCTGGTTTTAACGGACTTAGTATCCTTGTGTGGGGTTAACCGTAGGCAGGTCTTCACCCGCCTCAAAGGCATGCAGGTAGGCAATGACCTGGTCAATCGCATCGTTCACCGGGGTGGGCGCTGCCATGTGGGGGGTGACGATGACGCGGGGGTGCTGCCATAAGGGGTTTTTAGCGGGCAGCGGCTCTTCACAAAAAACATCCAACAACGCGCCGCGCAAGTGGCCTGGCGTAGCGTTATCACCCAGTGCCTCAAGAAGCGCCTGTTCATCAATCAAGCTGCCTCGGCCTGGGTTGATCACGCTGGCGCCCTTGGGCAGTTTAGCGAGCCGCTGGGCGTTGAGAATACCGTGCGTGGCGGGGGTGTCGGGCAGGATAGTCACCACGCTCTGCACTTGGCCAAGAAGCTCGTCCAGTCCTTCCTCACCATGTAGGGACTGTACACCTGTGATGGTTTTGGGTGAACGACTCCAGCCCAGCACCGGAAATCCCGCTTGCTGCAAGGCGCTGGCAACGTGCGCGCCGATAGCGCCGAGGCCGAGTACACCTACTGGCCAATCAGCTTTATCTGCCAAGCGTTGCGGCTGCCATTCAGCGTTGGCTTGCTGAGCGGTGTAACGGTCCATACTGCGGTAAAAATGTAAGACGCCATACAGTACGTAGTCGGCCATTGGCTCGCTCATGCCCGCATCGCGCAGCTTCACGATGGGAATATTGGCGGGCAGCCCTGGCGTGCCGAGTAAGTAATCTACTCCTGCGCCCAGGTTGATGATGCCTTTAAGCCGAGTCTGCTCTTTCAAGAGATACGCAGGGGCTTTCCATACCGCAAGATAGTCAGCATCTTGTCGTGTCTCTTCGGGAGCGTCGCTGGTCACGACCGTTGCGTTAGGAAGCGCTTTGGAAAGGGCATCGCGCCATTGAGTGGCATCATCGGTGTGCACAACAATCTTCATTTCGGCTCCTGCGTGGTGAATGGGTGTTTCTCACTCTATTTATTTATCATGGGGAGGTTGTCTGCACGCTGCAAGTCATAACGCGTCACGATAGAACGAGGCGTTTGGCCTACATTGATCTCCTTGTGGTGGAGAGCTACCGGGGTGGCCGTACATGGGAGAATTTTCGGCAGTTGGTTGAAAACAAACTTGAAAATAAGCCGTTGATTGGCCCCGGTGAGCGCGCGGTGCTGAAGCTTTTGCGTGGCCGGTTAAGAGAGCCGGCAACATGAGTTAAATAAAGGCTTTGACCCGCAACCACGGGGTGGTGCTAGTATCGGGCTAAGACGACATTGGCAAGCCTTCCATGGCGGTAGCCTGGTCGCCCTTGTGCCCCGTTGCTTGGCGTAAAAAACGCGCACCGGTTCTTGGTGATCTTTGATGGTGAGTTGCCCGATGACTCAGGTTTCCCTGCCCTTCACGCGTGAAGAGTATGCACAGCGCTTGTGGAAGGTGCGTGCTGAAATGGCCGGCCGCGGCATTGATGTATTGATCGTCAGTGATCCGTCGAATATGGCATGGCTGACCGGCTACGACGGCTGGTCATTCTACGTCCACCAATGTGTACTGGTTGGCCTGGAAGGCGAGCCGGTATGGTTTGGGCGTCGTATGGACGCTAACGGCGCGCTGCGCACCTGTTGGATTGACCCAGTTAATATTACTTATTATCCGGATTACTACGTTCAAAATCCGGATATGCACCCGATGGATTATCTGGCGCAGTCGATCTTGCCTGATCGCGGCTGGCATACCGGCGTAGTGGGTATGGAGATGGATAACTACTATTTCACCGCCAAAGCCTACCAGAGTCTGCTACGCGAGCTGCCCCACGCGCGCTTTATCGACGCCAATGCGCTGGTGAACTGGTGCCGGGCAATCAAGTCGCCTCAGGAAATCGCCTATATGCGCATTGCCGGCAAGATTGTTGAAGGCATGCACTCGCGTATTCTGGAAGTCATTGAGCCAGGGCTTCCCAAGAGTAAGCTGGTCTCGGAAATCTACCGAGTGGGGATAGAAGGCTTTTTCGATGAAAATGGGAAAGTGTATGGCGGCGATTACCCCGCCATTGTCCCCATGCTGCCAACCGGTAAAGATGCCGCTGCTCCACATTTGACCTGGGACGATACGCCGTTCCGTGAAGGCGAGGGCACGTTCTTTGAGATTGCCGGAGTATTCAAGCGCTATCACGCGCCCATGTCGCGCACCGTATTTCTGGGACGACCGCCGACTGACTTTATTCGCGCTGAATCAGCCCTTCTGGAAGGTATCGAAAACGGCCTGGACGTTGCTAAGCCAGGAAATAGAACGGCGGATATCGCCATGGCGCTGGGGGCGGCGATGGATAAATACGGTTTTGACCGCGGTGGTGCACGCTGCGGTTACCCCATCGGTATTTCGTACCCACCGGACTGGGGCGAGCGCACCATGAGTTTGCGTCCTTCGGATGAGACCATCCTGCAACCCGGTATGACCTTTCATTTTATGCCTGGGCTTTGGGTGGAGGATTGGGGGCTGGAAATTACCGAAAGCATCCTGATTACTGAAACAGGCTGCGAGACGCTGGCCAACTTTCCACGGCAGTTATTTGTTAAATGATGATAAGTCGTTAAATAATAAGCCGTTATAACTGATTAAGGAGTCGTTATGACCCTGCGACCAAGCCCGATTTCCGCGACTGTCGACTTTGATGCTGACGGCGTGCAGCACGGTTTTTTAAAGCTGCCCATCTCCACCGATATCTCGGCCTGGGGGGCGGTAATGATCCCGATTACCGTGGTGAAAAATGGCGAAGGCCCCACAGCGCTATTAACCGGGGGCAACCATGGCGACGAATACGAGGGGATTACTTCGCTGCTTAAGCTTGCCAATGTGCTCACTGCAGAGGACGTCAGTGGGCGGGTGATTATTGTGCCGTGCATGAATACGCCCGCCGTAATGGCAGGCAAGCGGACATCGCCGATGGATAAGGGCAACCTTAACCGCAGCTTCCCCGGTGACCCCAACGGCAGCGTAACGCTGCAAATTGCCGACTACTTTACCCGCGTTTTGGTGCCCATGAGCGATGTGGTGCTGGATCTACACTCCGGTGGCCGCACGCTGGATATTCTGCCGTTTGGTGCTTCTCATGTGCTGGATGATAAAGCTCAGCAACAGGCCGCGCTGGAAGGCGCCAAAGCGTTTGGTGCGCCTTACGCCATGGTGATGTTTGAGCTGGATGCCGAAAAACTCTTCGATACTGCTTGCGAGCGCCAAGGCAAGGTGTTTGTGGCCACAGAGCTTGGCGGTGGTGGCACCTCCACGCCACAAAGTATGGCGATTACCGAGCGCGGCGTACGTAACTTTCTGATCCATTACGGCCTGCTAGAGGGCGAGGTGGATATGCCGCAAGGCGGCCAGGTCTATCTCGATATGCCAGACGCCAGCTGCTACGTACAGAGTCAGCACTCCGGCGTACTTGAGCTTTGCGTGGCGCTGGGCGATGCCGTGACCAAAGGGCAGGTGTTGGCTTACGTATACGATATGACCCGTACCGGTAGCGAGCCGGTTGCCTACCGCGCCGAGCGCGATGGCATTTTGATGGCCCGGCGCGCCCCGGCCCTGGTCAATATGGGGGACACCATTGCGGTGATTGCCGATGTCGTCGACCGCCTGGAGGCATAGCCCAAGGCATGATAAAACTCGACCGTTTTGATCTTAAAATTCTCGATATCCTTTCCCGTGATGGGCGGATCACCAAGTCCAAACTGGCCGAGGCGATTAACCTCTCGGTCAGCCCCTGCTGGGAGCGGGTTAAACGCTTGGAAAAAGCCGGGGTCATTCAGGGCTATACCGCGCGCATCAATGCCGATGTACTGGTGCCGCGCAACCCTGTGTGGGTGCAAATTGAGCTTACAGCCCACAACGCCGCAAGCTTTGCGCGCTTTGAAGCTTTGGTCATGGATACGCCAGAGGTCACCGAATGTGTCGCCGTCGGCGGTGGGGTTGATTATCTGGTGAAGTTTGAAGCCCGCACAATTGATAGCTACCAGCGGCTCATGGATAAATGGCTGGTGTCCGAAGCGGGCATTGAGCGTTACTTCACCTATATCGTGACCAAAACGGTTAAGCGTCAACCGATGGGCATTGATGTTGACAACGTTCTTTAACGGCGTTTCTTGGCCCTCACGCGTTCCCTCCAAAAAAACACGCTGCTAAACGTCCATAGACAAAAAAAGTCGCACGATAAGCCCTGGTTTTCAAAAACACTTCGTGCGTCTTCTCCCTTACGCTAGGCACATCGAAAGGATCGGCCAAAAGCCGATCTCTTCAATCGTCAACGTGCAACGGTTTGTCGCCGGTTAATGGCTTCAGCCAGGGGAGGTGCCCATGACCACACTATCGACCACGCTGGTGAAACGGCTAGAAGATCCGCGCCTGTTTCGCCAGTACGCTTATGTGAATGGCAAGTGGACGCATGGGGAAGGTGGCCGTGAAGAAGCGGTGTATGACCCGGCAACCAACGAAGCGATCGGGCATATTCCTCTTCTGGAAGCCGAGCAGATTACCGCGGCGGTGGATGCCGCTGAGTCGGCCTTTGTTCACTGGCGCGCACTGCGTGCCGATGAGCGCTGCGAGCGCTTGCTGGCCTGGTACGATTTGATTCAGGCCAACCGCGAAGACCTAGCGACCATCATGACCCTGGAGCAGGGCAAACCGCTGCCCGATGCGCGGGGCGAAGTAGAGTACGGAGCAAGTTTCGTGCGCTGGTTTGCGGAAGAGGGTAAGCGCACTTACGGGGAAACGATCCCCAGCCATATTCCTAATGCCTCGCTGGGGACTATTAAAGAGCCAGTTGGCATTGCCGCGATGATTACGCCGTGGAATTTTCCGCTGGCCATGATTACCCGTAAAGCGGCGGCCGCGCTGGCTGCTGGCTGCCCGGTGATTGTGAAACCGGCCAATGAAACGCCTTTTTCAGCGCTGGCGCTGGCAGAATTAGCCGAGCGGGCAGGCATACCGGACGGTATCTTTAACGTTGTTTTGGGTGAGCCTGCCGAGGTTTCAAAAATACTGTGCAGCGAGCCACGCATCCGGGCGCTGTCGTTTACCGGCTCCACCCGCGTTGGCCGCCTGTTAATGGAGCAAAGTGCGGGAACTGTTAAGCGCCTTTCACTGGAGTTGGGCGGTAATGCGCCGTTTATCGTCGGGCCGGATATGGACCCCAAAGAGGCGGCTTACGCGGCGGTAGATGCCAAGTTTCAAACGGCAGGGCAGGACTGTTTGGCGGCCAACCGGATTCTGGTGCACGAATCCATTCATGACGCCTTTGTTGAGCAGTTTACCGAGCGCATGGCGGCATTAACCGTCGGCAATGGTTTGCAGGGCGAGATCGATCTTGGCCCGCTGATTCACCGCCAGGCGGTAGAGAAGGCCGCCTCGATTGTCGATGACGCGATTTCTCGGGGCGCCACGCTGGTGATGGGAGACCAGAACCAAGCGCCGGGCGAAAACTTCTTTATGCCGGTGCTATTAACAGGCGTAACGCCACAAATGAAAGTCTGGCGGGAAGAGAACTTTGCCCCCGTGGCCGGGATCACCGCTTATTCGAGCGACGAAGAAGTTATTGAGCTTGCCAATGATACTGAGTATGGCTTGGCGGCCTATGTGTATACCCATGATATCCGCCGGATCTGGAAGCTGATGCGTGCGCTGGAGTACGGCATGGTCAGTGTAAACTCCGTCAAGATGACCGGCCCACCGGTACCCTTTGGCGGCGTGAAGCAGTCGGGCCTTGGCCGTGAGGGCGGCGCCACCGGTATCGACGAGTACCTCGAAACCAAGTATTACTGCTTAGGCGCGCTGGGGTCTGTATCAGGGAGCTAGAGTAGATAGTTTCGCAGTAGAGGCTAGTTAGGCACTAAGCGAACCGTCTTTTTCAGGGCCGAAACATGCTCCATTCAGTTTCGGCATTCCCGCCATCCATGGCGGTCAGTGAAAAAGCCGAGCGCCCAGGGATGGGTTTACAGCGTGTTCGCGTGTGACTAACCAGCCGTGAAGCCTGCAATATTTCAAATTCCTTCCCGCTGACCGGGGAGGTTTATCGTACAGAGAGAACGTTATGAGCCAACATCAGGATCTGATCGAACGCGACCGCAAAGTCACTTTTCACGCCTCTACCCATCTGCGTGACTTCGCCCATGGCGATGCGCCGGGCCGTGTGATTACCGGCGGTAAAGGCATCAATATTGTCGATAAGGATGGCCGCGAATTTATCGACGGCTTTGCCGGGCTTTACTGCGTTAACATCGGTTATGGTCGCACGGAAATTGCCGAAGCCATTTACAAGCAGGCGATGGAGCTCTCTTACTACCACACCTATGTCGGCCACTCGAACGAGCCGCAGATCGCGCTTTCCGAGCGTATTCTGAAAATCGCTGGCATGAACATGTCCAAGGTCTACTACGGCATGTCGGGCAGTGACGCTAATGAAACCCAACTGAAAATTGTGCGTTACTACAACAACGTACTTGGCCGCCCGCAGAAGAAAAAAGTCATCTCGCGTATGCGTGGCTACCATGGTTCGGGCATTGCTTCTGGTTCCTTGACCGGTCTTAAGGCGTTTCATGACCACTTTGACCTGCCAATTGATACCATCCGGCATACTGAAGCGCCGCACTACTACCTGCGTGCCGCCGAGCAGCATGGCATGACCGAGCTTGAGTTTTCCTCCTTCTGTGCCGACAAGCTGGAAGCGATGATCCTTGAAGAAGGCCCGGATACGGTGGCGGCGTTTATCGGCGAGCCGGTATTGGGCACAGGCGGTATCGTACCGCCGCCCGAAGGTTACTGGGACGCGATTCAGGCGGTGTTGGCCAAGTACGATGTACTGTTGATTGCCGATGAAGTGGTATGTGGCTTTGGACGTACCGGGTCTGATTTTGGTAGCCACCACTACAACATGAAGCCGGACCTGGTCACGATTGCCAAAGGCCTGACCAGCGCCTATCAGCCGCTTTCTGGCGTGATTGTGGGTGAAAAAGTATGGCAAGTGCTTGAGCAGGGCACGGGTGAGTTTGGCCCAGTCGGTCACGGTTGGACCTACTCTGGCCACGCGCTGGGCTGTGCCGCCGGTATTGCCAACCTGGATATCATCGAGCGTGAAAACCTGGTGGGCAATGCGGCTGAAACCGGTGCGTACTTCCAGGCGCAGCTTAAGGCCACGTTTGAAGGCCATCCGCTGCTGGGGGATGTACGCGGTGTTGGCTTAATGGCCGCGCTTGAGTTCTCACCGGATGCCAAGCAGCGCCTGCACTTTGACCCTGCCCTCAAAGTAGGACCGCGAGTGGCCGCCGCCGCCATGGAAGAGAACCTGATTGCTCGCGCCATGCCCCAAGGCGACATTTTAGGTTTTGCGCCTCCGCTGACCATTAACCGCTCAGAAGTTGATGACGTGATTGGCCGTGCCAAGCGCGCCATTGACCGGGTAACCGATGAACTTACCCGCTCAGGCGATTTAAAAGCGGGCCATCAGGAAGCTGCGTTGACGATTTAATGAAAAGACGCTGATCTGGTAACGCCGCTGCTTACTTATGCAGCGGCGTTTTTGTTTTTGGGGTGGGAAGCTATGCTACTAAATACAGTGACGGTGAACGGATACGTTAGGAGTGGCTATGCAACCGGTATTGGCTTTCGATGTATATGGCACGCTGATTGATACCCAGGGCGTTACGGCGGAACTCGAACGGCGACTTAACGATGCCTCCAACGCAGAAGAATTTGCCAAGCGCTGGCGGGAAAAGCAGCTTGAGTACAGCTTTCGTCATGCCTTAATGGGCGCTTATGTGCCTTTTTCAGAATGCACGAGAGAAGCCCTGGTGTTTACCAGCCGCACGCTGCAAGCAGGTCTTTCTGACAATGACCACGACCACCTCATGGATGTATATGCAGAGCTTCCAGCCTTCCCGGATGTGGTGGATGCGCTTGATCAGTTGCGTGATGCGGGCATTCGTTGCGTGGCGTTTTCCAATGGCACGACGGAGGCGGTAACCCAGTTACTGGTACGTGCCGGTGTAGAAAGCCACATGGATGCGGTGATCAGCGTGGATGATATCAAGCGCTTTAAGCCAGACCCGGCGGTATATAGCTATCTTCGCTCACAGCTGGAAGCGCGTCCTGAGCATACCTGGCTAATTTCAAGCAACGCCTTTGATGTGATTGGTGCAACCCATGCCGGGCTGCGAAGTGCCTGGGTGCGGCGTCATTCCGATGCGCCCTTTGACCCCTGGGGCATTGAGCCTGATATGACGGTGCCTGACCTGGAGGCCTTGGCCGAACGTATTATTCGCCAGGTTGTTAACCGATAAGAACAAGCCGCATAATGACGTACGATTCATATATCAGGATGTGATTATGTCAGAGAAAATTTACTGTATTGCTGGCTTCAAACCCAAACCAGGCAAAGAGGAAGCGGTGTTTAAAGCGCTTCAGTCGCTGGAGCCAAACACACACCGGGAAGATGCCTGCATTCACTACACGGTGACCCGCCAGATCGATAACCCCTTCGCTCAAGGCACCAGCTATCCGATTGTATTCCATGAAATCTGGGCGAGCCGTGAAGAGTTTGAAGCACATTGTCAGCGTAAAGAGATCCAGGACTTCTTTGCCAAGCACGTTGAATCACCGGATGGCGATATCGAAGATGCCAACGTATGCGTGTATACCGATGAACCGTGGAATTTTGATGCCCCCAAGGTATAACCCCAGCGTGTAGAATGGGCCCACGACACCGATAAGCACGGAGCAACCATGACCGAAAAGAAAATGAACGTTGAAAGCTTTAACCTGGACCATACCAAGGTTAAAGCGCCTTATGTACGTCTTGCTGATATCAAGCAGGGCCAGAACGGCGACCAGATTCATAAATATGATCTGCGTATCTGCCAGCCGAACAAAGAGCACATGGAGATGCCTGCGCTGCATTCTCTTGAGCACTTGATGGCTGAACTATCGCGTAATCATACCGATAAAGTGGTCGATATCAGCCCGATGGGCTGCCAAACCGGCTTTTATATCGCGATGATCAATCACGATAACTACGACGACGTGTTAACCATTATTGAGCAAACGCTGAACGACGTTCTGGCGGCTACTGAAGTACCTGCCTGTAACGAAATGCAGTGCGGCTGGGCCGCGAGCCACAGCCTGGAAGGCGCCCAGAAGCTCGCTCGTGACCTGCTTGCCAAGCGTGGCGAATGGACGGAAGTGTTTGCATAAAACGGCCTTTTCAAACCGTTTTTAAGACCGTTCGTTTGACGCCGTTGCAGAGAAAACAAGAACGCCTTCTTCACGGAGGCGTTTTTGTTTGAGCGTTTCTTATAATCGCGTATCAGCGGCCAGTTGCTCAATAGAGCGGGCGACGTCCTGAGCGTCGTGGAGAATCTTGTTCACAATCGCATCAATTTCGCTAACCCTGGATTGACCGGCTTTGCTTTGTTGAATGACCTGTTGCATGGCTTTGAGTATTTCCCCTTGAAGGGTATGACGGCCATTGAGTCATTGAGCGCCTTTAGCCACGGCCTTTTGCCGTTGAGATTCTTGATGATGCTGGGTGGCATCATTCGCTACTTTCAGGATTTACGTCACATGGCTTCGAAAATTTCGTATAGGCACATACGTCGCCTCTAACCAGACTTCTTCGTTCGCACGTACGCGACAAAAATGTCCCTGACGGCTATCCCCTTGCCGCTAATGAGTGCCAAAGCTGTTGATGTTCGGCGCTGCTGACTTCCAGTTCATCACAAAACATGCGGTGATGCTTACCCTTTATACCGTCTAACTGCGTAACGAAGATGACAAGTACCAGCTATAGAGAGGAGGAAATTGAGCCAGCAGGGAGCGCTATCCATGCCTGAAAAGGCGTACAGAGGTCTATTGACAGACATCTAGATTGCTCCTATAAACACTTATACTCACCACCTCAGGTTCTCATGTTCCTTCTCATCACGATTGCCACGCTTTCCATCGCACTGTCTTTTTTGTGTTCTATTCTTGAAGCGGCTTTACTCTCTATTACGCCCAGCTATATTGCCAGGCTAAAAGAAGAGAAACCCAAGCTGCATGCCTCGCTTAATCAGCTTAAGACCAGCATTGACCGGCCTTTGGCGGCGATACTGACGCTTAATACAATTGCGCATACCGTTGGTGCAACGGCAGTGGGCGCGCAAGCGGCAGTGGTATTCGGCGAAGCCTCCATTGCCATTGTGTCTGCTGTCATGACAATGCTGATTCTGGTGCTGTCTGAAATTATTCCCAAGACGATTGGCGCCACTTATTGGCGCGGGCTGGCACCACTTTTGCCGCGTTTACTAAAGCCGATGATAGTGGGGTTACTCCCTTTATCTGGATGTCGGAGCAGATTACGCGTCGGCTGGGCACGTCAGAGCATGATGTTGATCTACGTGATGAGATCAAAGTGCTGGCGCGCGTAGGGCTTGAGGAAAAGGTGTTGGATGCCGACGAGTCGCGCACCATCATCAATATGCTTAACTTGCATGACATTGCCGTAAGCCAGGCCATGACGCCAAGAACGGTATGCGTGACAGTGCCCCCTAACATGGACGTCAAAACATTTGATCAGCAGTACGGTAAGACATCCTTTACGCGCTTTCCCGTTATGGATAACGGTGAAATGGCCTTTGGCTATGTGCATAAATCCGATACATATCACGCCGATGACGCCAAAACCATGCGCGAGCTTATGCACCCCATTGGCAGTGTCGATATTGCGCACAATGTAGAGCAGGTTTTTGCTTCAATGCTCAAGGACCATCTGCACATGCGCGTTGTGTATGACGAGCATGGCACCTTTGTAGGCCTTATTACGCTTGAAGATATTATTGAAACCATCCTGGGTCAGGACATCATTGATGAGACTGACAGCGTGGCTAATTTAAGGCATCACGCCAAGCAGCGCTGGCTGACACGTGTAAAGCATAAAGACCCCAATGCTAGCGCTTAGGCTAGCCGTGCGAAAGGGTACTTCAAAAGTGACGGGAGCTGTCCTTTGAACGTCAGCCAATAGCACGGGTGAATATTCGCTTTCTTAGCACTAAATGTTCTATAGTGGATTGCTTAAAGGTGGTTTAAGGTATTAAAAGCAGTAATCACCCGCGAAGGAGGCACAATGTCACTACGTATTAATGCGGTCGTTCCCGATTTTGAAGCACAAACTAGCCAAGGGCCTATCCAGTTCCACGAGTGGATTGGTGATAGCTGGGCTATTTTATTTTCACACCCCAAGGACTTTACACCGGTTTGCACCACGGAGTTTGGTGCTGTAGCCACGCTAAGCGCCGAGTGGAAAAAGCGCGGTACTAAAGTGATTGGTGTGTCGGTTGATGGCGTTGAGGATCACAAACGCTGGGCCGACGATATCACCCGGTATAGCGGCAGCGACGTTGATTTTCCGATCATCGCCGATGAAGGCCTTAAGGTTTCCAAACTGTTTGATATGCTGCCCGAAGATGCCTATCTGCCGGATGGCCGTACGCCAGCCGACAGCGCCACGGTACGCTCGGTGTTTATCATTGGGCCGGATAAGCAGCTAAAGCTATCCATGACCTATCCCATGACGGTAGGGCGTAATTTCGCTGAAATTCTACGTGCTCTGGATGCCCTGCAGGCAACCGTTAAGCACGGTGTGGCGACTCCCGCTGATTGGACAGTTGGCCAGGATGTGATTATTCCGCCAAGTGTTTCAGATGACGATGCCAAGCAAAAATTTGGTGAGTTTGACGCGGTGCTGCCTTACCTGCGTAAAACATCGCTAAAATAAGCGCGCAGTCATAGCGTTCTTAAAAGCCCCAGGGTTATTAACGCCTTGGGGCTTTTTTAATGGCGCCTGATAACCCATGACGATGTTGCTAACACACGTTGTTTAAGCGCTGTTGATACGCTGGTCTGTTAGTTTAAGACTTTGGTTAGCCGCTGAGCTTCCGCGATGGTTGGCTAGCAGTGGGCAAGCAGGGCTCGTAACCAAAAGCGCCCTTGATGAAAGGGCGCAGATAGCTAACGAAACGTATTCAAGCCGAATATTTAGGCGTGGATGTACTCAACCAGCGCTTGTGCAAAGGTATCGGTGTTGCCCGTGCCGCCCATATCGGGTGTGACCATGTCACGGCGGGTCTCTAACACCGAGCGAATGCCGTGACGGATAGTTTCGCCTTTGTCTGCCATGCCCAGGTGATCAAGCAGCTGTGCGGCAGCCAACAATAGAGCGCAGGGATTGGCGAGCTTTTTACCCGCAATGTCAGGGGCTGAGCCGTGTACCGCTTCAAAAATCGCCGCTCTTTCACCAATATTAGCGCCAGGTGCCAAGCCCAGCCCGCCCACCAGGCCTGCACACAGGTCTGAGAGAATATCGCCAAACAGGTTAGTGGTAACCACCACATCAAACTGATGCGGGTTCATCACCAGCTGCATACAGGCGTTATCGACAATCATCTCTTGAAACTCAATGTCGGGATATTCGCCTGCGATCTCACGCGCCACATCCAAAAACAGCCCTGAGCTGGTCTTGATGATATTGGCTTTATGCACTGCAGTGACCTTTTTCCGGCCACTGCTTTTGGCCAGCTCAAACGCATAACGCACAATACGCTCGGAGCCTTTACGGGTTACCTTGATCACTGAAATGCCGGTGTTGCCGTCGTCGATCATCTCCTGACCGTCAGACAAATACGCACCTTCGGTATTTTCGCGTACGGTGATCATGTCGATGTCTTCAAAGCGCGAACGAGTGCCAGGAAAACTGATTGCCGGGCGTACGTTGGCATAAAGGTCAAAGTGACGGCGTAGCTGTACGTTAATGGAGGAGAAGCCCTTGCCAATGGGCGTGGTCAGCGGGCCTTTCAATGCAATGCCGTGTTTCTCTATAGCATCAAGTGATGCCTGCGGGATCAACGTTCCATGATTTTCCAGCGCTGACAGGCCTGCATCCACAAACTCGTATTCAAAGCCGCACTCAAGCGCATCGAGCACGCGCAGGGTGGCATCCATAATTTCAGGCCCAATGCCATCGCCTTTAATCACCGCAATTGAATGGCTCATGTGCTACTCCTCTGGAAGATGGGAACGCGTTGGTCGAAATGTTGACCAGGTCTTATGCGCTTGATGCCCATGGTAGCGATGGTGACGCCGAAGCGCATCCTGCGCTGACTATTTAAGTATACAGCCAGGCCTCAAGTGCGCCGGGGTGCAGAAGAGGTAGGTTGCTGGTAAACTCTGCGCCGGTTCTGCCGCTTAACCTTCAGTGGCAGGGTAACTTCGTAAAATATCTCGGCAAGGCATCTGCGCAATGAAACGTTCATTGGCAACATCTGTAGTACTTACCACTGGGTTGATGACTCCACCCTAGGTATTCCCTCTTTCGAAAATGCCATGGCGCGAAAGCGCTTCCACGGCGTTACGGCATTCTATTGCCGTTATTTGGCTACTGACGCTCCTGGCGTCTTCATCCTGCAGCCTGACTCATACAATCTGGTTTTGAATGACGTGACATCTGACCCTGTGCGGCGGAGTTAGCGCGTCTTGTTTAATCAATAACGATGGACTCCCTGAATGGCACTTTTCAGCAAGCATGAGTGGTTTTCCAATATTAAAGGCGACACCCTTTCGGGCCTGGTCGTCGCGCTGGCGCTGATTCCCGAAGCGATCGCGTTCTCCATTATCGCAGGCGTCGACCCGAAAGTAGGTCTTTATGCCTCGTTCTGTATTGCGGTGATTATCGCCTTTACCGGTGGGCGGCCGGGGATGATCTCTGCGGCCACTGGCGCCATGGCGCTATTGATGGTCACGCTGGTGCGTGAGCATGGCCTTGAGTACTTGCTGGCGGCAACACTTTTAACCGGGGTGCTGCAGATTATCGCCGGGTATTTAAAACTCGCTGAGCTAATGCGCTTTGTGTCGCGTTCGGTCGTTACTGGTTTTGTGAATGCGCTGGCCATTTTGATCTTTATGGCCCAGTTACCTGAGTTAACCGATGTCACTTGGCATGTGTATGTCATGACCCTGGCCGGTTTAGGCATTATCTATTTATTCCCTTATCTGCCGGTGATCGGTAAAACGCTACCCTCGCCACTGGTGTGCATCGTGGTGTTAACCATTGTGTATATGGTGAGCGGTATGGATATTCGCACGGTGGGTGATATGGGCGAACTTCCCGATACGCTGCCGATTTTCCTGTGGCCGAATGTCCCGCTTAACCTTGAAACCTTGATGATTATTCTGCCTTACGCCTTGATGCTGTGTGTGGTGGGTCTGCTGGAATCGATGATGACAGCGACCATTGTGGACGATTTGACCGACACATCGAGTGATAAAAACCGCGAGTGCAAAGGCCAGGGCATTGCCAATATTGGCGCCGGATTACTGGGCGGTATGGCAGGTTGTGCCATGATTGGTCAGTCGGTGATCAATATTAAATCCGGTGGCCGTACGCGGCTATCCACATTGATTGCGGGCGTTGTACTGCTGCTGTTGGTCGTGTTTCTCGCCGACTGGGTATCACAAATCCCCATGGCCGCGCTGGTGGCTGTCATGATCATGGTGTCGATAGGCACCTTTAGCTGGGCGTCGATTCGGGATCTTAAAAAGCATCCTCTCAGTACCAATATTGTCATGTTGGCGACGGTCGCTGTGACCGTAAGCACCCATAATCTGGCGATCGGGGTCTTTGTTGGCGTGCTGCTGGCAGCGCTGTTTTTTGCTAATAAAGTTGGCAATATCATGTACATCGGCTCTACTGAGATAGAGGCGGGCTGGGAGCGTGAGTATCAGGTCGTTGGGCAGGTCTTCTTCGCCTCTTCCGAGCGTTTTATGGCGGCGTTTGATTTCAAGGAGAGCCTGGACAAGGTAACGATCAATGTATCCAACGCGCACTTCTGGGATGTTACCGCTGTACAGGCACTTGATCGGGTCGTTATCAAGTTCCGCCGTGAAGGCACTGACGTCGTGTTGGTTGGGATGAGCGAAGCCAGCGCCACGGTGGTTGACCGCTACGCGATGCACAACGATCAAAAGGCGGTCGAAAAACTGATGGATGGCCACTAAGCATCTAATAAAGGAGAGCAGCATGCCGGAACATGTAGTCGCCGCAATTGACGGTTCCCGGTTTTCACAAGGCGTTTGCGATTACGCTTCTTGGGCAAGCCTTGCGCTGGGCGCGCCGTTAACCTTTGTGCATGTGGCCGATAACCATTCAGAAGTGCCAGGCGAGCCGGATCTTTCGGGCCAGCTGTTTTTTGGCGCCCGCGAGCGCTTGCTGGAGGAATTGATGGGTCTTGATGAGAAGCGTGCCAAGGTCAACCGCGAACAGGGCAGGTTGATGCTGGAAGCAGCCCAGGCGCGCGCCGTTGAAGAGGGCGTTAGCGACGCCGTTACTCGCCAACTGAACGGTACTTTGGTGGAAACACTGGTCGGGCTTGAAAATGAAATGCGCCTGCTGGTGATGGGTAAGCGCGGCGAGACGGCTCATCAAGCCAGCGAGCATCTTGGCTCCAACCTTGAGCGGGTGGTGCGTGAAATGCATCGCCCTATCTTGATGGTGCCCGCCACGTTCAAGCAGCCTGAAAAAGTATTGATTGCGTATGATGGCAGCAAAACGGCTCGCAAAGGCGTGGAAATGCTGGCCCGTTCGCCACTGTTTTCAGGCAGCGAGTGCCATGTACTACTGGTGGATACGGATAATGCAGAGAATCGCCTGGAGCTTGGTTGGGCGCTAGGTATCCTGCGTGAAGCAGGCCACAAGGCAGAAGGCGCTATCCGCAACGGCAACGTAGATGATGCGCTGCAAACCTACGAGCAAGAGCACGCCATTGACCTCTTGGTCATGGGCGCTTATGGGCACTCGCGCATCCGCCACTTGTTGGTTGGCAGCACGACGACAGCGATGCTGCGTAGCAGCCGTATCCCCGTTCTTATTTTGCGCTAAGTCTCTTTTATGTTCCTACGGTAAGTCGCTTTGCTACGGGTTAGCAGAGCGGCTTTTTAACAATGAAAAAGGGAAAAATTAAAATCTGCAAATGCTGAAATGAGCTTCTATGTTTATTTAAGAGTGTCTTGAACTATTCATCTCTTGAGTAGCGTAAGGAGCCTGATGTGAATCTACCCACGCTTGAACGAACATCACAGCCGTTTAATCCCACCTCTTCCTCTCATCGCTTTGCAGCCAGCCTAATGGCCCAGGCTGATATACAGTTCAACGGCGATCGCCCTTGGGATATGCAGCTTAAAGCGCCTGGTGTGATCGAGAATGCACTGGCGCGTGGCAATCTGGGCTTAGGTGAAAGCTATATGCAGGGGCACTGGGACTGCGATCAGTTGGACGTGTTTTTTACCCGCTTGCTGCGCGCGCAATTGCATCAACGTATTAAGCCCACGCAATTGATTTATCACGCGTTGCGTACTCGGTTGTTAAACCGACAAAGCGTAAAGCGGGCTTGGGAGGTGGGCGAGAAACACTACGATCTTGGCAATGAGTTTTATGCGGCCATGCTTGACCAGCGTATGACGTATACCTGCGGTTATTGGAAAGACGCGTGCACACTAGATGAAGCACAAGAGGCGAAGCTGGACTTAATCTGCCGAAAGCTGCAGTTAGCACCGGGTATGCGCGTACTTGATATCGGCTGTGGGTGGGGGAGCTTTATGGCTTATGCGGCCGAGCATTATGGCGTTGAGTGTGTCGGCCTGACCATCTCCAAAGAGCAGGCGGATTTTGGTAAACGATTGATCAAAAAAGGCTTGCCGGTAGAGTTCCGTTTACAGGATTACCGCGATGAAACTGAAAGATTTGATCGTATTGTTAGTATTGGCATGTTCGAACATGTGGGCCGTAAAAACTATCGCGCCTATATGGAAGTGGTCAGTCGATGCCTAAAGGATGAAGGTCTTTTCTTGCTTCATACGATTGGCAAAAACCTTGGTACGACGATGTCCGACCCCTGGATCGATAAATACATTTTTCCGAATGGCGAGTTGCCTACCTTAAGCCATATTACCGATGCGGTTGAAACGCTTTTTGTGGTGGAAGATATACATAACTTTGGAGCTGACTACGATAAAACGCTGATGGCCTGGTATCACAATAGCGAAGCCAATTGGCCCCAGTTTAAAGGTCAGTTTAATCCAACGTTTTATCGTATGTGGCGCTACTACCTGTTGAGTTGTGCGGGAGCCTTTAGAGCACGTGAAATTCAGCTGTGGCAACTGGTATTCAGCAAACAGGGTGTAGTGGGAGGATACGCGCGGGTTAGCTAGCTGCCTCGCTCACGGTCAGGCAGCAATTTACCGGGCACCCAGCGTAGATAGAAGATCATTCCAAAAAGCTCTACCAGTGACTGAAAAATAATCACTACCACCGCGGCTTGCCACGCGTCAGGTAGCGCCAGCGCGATGGGCAGCATGACAAACGAGTTGCGGGTGCCAAAGCTAAAAGCCAGCGTGCGGGCACTGGCGGTTGGCAAACGGAACAGCCTACCCAGCGCACGCCCCAGCCAGCCCGCAAACACCAAAAAAACCATGAAGACCAACATGACCTGAGCCATCACATGATACAGCCCGCCCAAGTGATTGACCTGTGACGCTGCAATAATAAAGACCACAAAGGCAAGCAGTGGCACGGGCAGTATGCCCAGGTGATAGATGGCGCGCTTGATGCGCTTATGCCGAGTAGCCGCAAATTCCGTTAGCCCGGCAAGCGCCAAGGGAAGCAGGATAAGGCCCGCAAAGGCAACGATTAGTGAGGTGGAGAGTGCCAGATGAAACCACTCTGATCCCAGAAAGAGCCAGAGATAGACAGGGAGAGCCACCATTTGCACCAGTAGCAGCAGCGGAGCAGCCGCGACAGCGCGGGGCGTATCTCCCTTGCCTAGGTGAGTAAAGCTGATAAACCAATCAGTGCAGGGCACCAGCAGTACCAGCAATACGCCGGCCAATACTGCGGGCGAGAGCGGCAGCCAGGCGACCACCAACCCCAGAAAGGCCGGAATGGCGATAAAGTTGCCCACTAGTAGCGCCGTCATAAAGCGGCCGTCGGTAAGGCCGCGCGCCACGCTAAGCAAAGGAATCTGGCTAAAGGTGGCGTACATCAGAAGGCCTAGCAGTGGCCACAGTAACTGCTCCAGTACATCAGCCAGCGCCGTTGACACAACGCCCAAGGCCAGCCCTAGGCCAATGCAGACCAGGTAAATCCAGCACTGGTGTTTTTCCATCTGCTCGCGCATTGGTTCTCCCTGAGTGGTTTTTCTTGAGTATTTATTGGCGGCGAAGTGCCAAGCGCTCGCCCGCCTTGGCGGCCAATAGCCATAGCGGCAGGCTCACCAGCACGTATGAAATTCCCAGCCAGCCTTGCCCATGGTTAATGAAATGCTGCGTTTCCAGGCTAAACAGTGAAAAGGTCGTAAAGCCGCCGCAAAAACCTGCCACGAGCAGCGGGTGCCAGTAGGCTAGCCTGCCATGGGGCGCACGTAGCGCTGTGGCGGCTATCCAGCCGATCAAACCTGACCCCAGTACGTTGACGGTCAGCGTGCCCCACGGGAAATAGCTACCCAAGGCAGCTTGGGAGATAAGCGATACGGCGTAGCGCAGTGCGCTGCCCAGGCCGCTACCAATCCCGACGGCAAGGTAGCATTTCCAAGTCCTCATACGCGGTACCCTGCCAGCGCCCAGCCCAACGCTGCCATACCAATGCCCAGTACTAGTGTGCCGCCCACGTTGAGTGCCGCACGGCCCGATTGACCGCCTTGCCAAAGTTCAAGAGTTTGCAGGCTAAACGATGAGACCGTGGTATAGCCGCCGAGTAGACCAGTTACGCTAAACAGCCAGAACGCCGTTGGTGTGTCAGGCAGGCCTTGGCGGCCCAGTAGCCAGCCTGCGGCCAGCGCGCCGGTCGCGTTAACAACGAGCGTGCCCCAGGGAAACGCCTTGCCCAGCCAGCGCGCTAACAGGTTGGAAAGAGCAAACCTGGCCATTCCCCCGAGTGCGCCGCCCAGCGCGATAAGCAGTACGCTTGCGATGCCTGGACCCATGTTTTCTCCACTGACTAACAAAAGGGGGCTTCGATAAGCGGCCAATTCTAACATGCGTTTTCAAGGCGCAGAAAAATGCCTTGCGTGGGTAGCCACGCAAGGCATTGGTATATTACCTATAAATCGTTAGGCTGGCAGGACGCTGCCCTGCTGGCTTGGTGCTGCCTCCGCGTTTGCAGTAGAGACGCGGTTAATGCCCGAAATCAGGGCTTTCAAAGAAGCGCTCACCGTGTCGCTATCTTCGGCAACGGCGCAAATGCGCTGGCCATCAATGCTCAACTGTACAAAGGCAATGGCGTTGGCTTCGCTACCACCGCCCAGCGAGTGCTCACTGTAGTCGATAATCGTCACGTTAACACCGGAGTGCTTCTGCCAGGCATCGGTAAAGGCCGACATGGCACCGTTGCCGGAACCAGACAGGCGCAGGGTTTCGCTACCTTGCCACAAGGTCACGTCAAGCCCTTCGTGCTGGCCCTTGGAAAGCTGGTAGTCTGCCAGCGACAGTGGCGTTTCCTGGGTGAAGTTATCGAACATCACTTGGCGAATCATCTCGCTTGAGAGTTCGCTGGCGCGCTCTTCGCTCTCTTTTTGTACATAGGGGGCCAAGGCCAGCATCATCCAGCGTGGCAGGTTGATGCCGTAGTCGCGCTCAAGCAAAAAGGCCATGCCGCCCTTGCCGGACTGGCTGTTGACTCGAATCACGGCCTGGTAGTCGCGGCCAATGTCGTGGGGATCAATCGGCAGGTAAGCCACTTGCCACGGTTCGTCGGGCTTCTGGTGCTTGAGGGATTTACGAATCGCATCCTGATGGCTACCAGAGAAGGCGGTATACACCATTTCACCTACCCAAGGGTGGCGTGGGTGCATGGTAATGCCGGTGCACTCGTGAACGACCTGAATGATCTCATCCGGGTTGGAAAGATCAAGTTTAGGATCAATCCCTTGGCTGTAAAGGTTCATGGCCAGCGTGATGATGTCCATGTTGCCGGTACGCTCGCCATTACCCAGCAGCGTGCCTTCCACACGGTCGGCACCGGCAAGCAAGGCAAGTTCGGCTGAGGCTACTGCACCGCCTCGGTCGTTGTGGGTATGCACCGAGATAATCACGCTATCGCGACGACTGATGTGCTGGCAGAAGTATTCGATCTGGTCGGCATGGTGGTGAGGGCCAGCCACTTCGACGGTCGTCGGCAGGTTGAGGATACACTTGTTCTCAGGCGTTGGCTGCCAAACGTCCATCACCGCTTCACAAATCGCCAGCGAGAAGTCGATTTCGGTGCTGGAGAAGCTCTCCGGTGAATACTGAAAACGCCAGGCAACGTCTGGATAGCGCTCGGCATACTGTTTAACCCAGGTAGCGCCCTGAACGGCAATATCGGTAATACCGTCGCGGTCCATCTCAAACACGCGTTCGCGCTGAATGGTCGAGGTCGAGTTATACAGGTGGATAATAGCGCGCTTGGCACCCACTAAAGCTTCAAAGGTTTTTTCAATCAAATGCTCGCGACACTGCACCAGCACCGCGATAGTGACATCCTCAGGAATCTGATCTTCTTCAATTAACCAGCGCACAAAATCAAAGTCGGGTTGGCTGGCGGAAGGGAACCCCACCATGACTTCTTTAATGCCCACCTTAACGATCTGGTGCCAGAAGCGCTTTTTCTGCTCAACGGTCATCGGCTCTAGCAGCGCCTGGTTACCATCACGCAGGTCTTCACTTACCCAGATCGGCGCACGATCAAGGTCACGGTCAGGCCATTGGCGGTTAAACGCAGGAACGCGCGGTGCTGGGCGATATTTACGATGATCGAAAGCAGACATGATGAGATTCCTAAGGGGGTTAATGACTTGGAAAACTGGCCGCTTGTGGGTAGGCCTTTGTTCATCGGTGCAGACTCATGATGCAGAGTATGGCACACAACCGTTAACTGCTTTTGGCAGTGTGAATAGTGTAACGGGTTTATAGCGCTAGGTTGTTGCTAAAAATGAATAAAAATGGCATTAATTGGCAGTATGTTTTAATAATTTATAATTTCTTAGCAGAGGCTGCTGTTTATGTCGGTGACGCCATTGACGCTTGACCGTTTTGACCGCCAAATTTTGACGATTCTGCAACAAGAAGGGCGGATCAGTAACCAGGAATTGGCTGATCGAATTGGCCTTTCGGCATCGCCCTGTTTACGCCGGGTGCGTGCGCTGGAAGAGCACGGCTTGATTATGCAGTATCGCGCCGAGGTAGATGCTCGCCAGTTGGGCTACCAACTGATGGTACTGCTGCATATTGCCATGGACCAGCATACCTCCGAGCGGTTTGAGAACTTTGAACGCCACATCCGAAAAATTCCCAACGTGATCGAATGTCTGATCATTACCGGGCAGGCTGCCGACTTTCAGCTAAAGATTTTAGTCCAGGATATGGATGATTATCAGCATTTACTGCTGCACGTTATTAACCGTATTGAAGGTGTCACAGGGGCGCATACCAGCTTTGTGTTACGCCGGGTTTTTGAACATCGGCCGGTACCCACACAGCGCTGAACAGGAAAGCGTGGTCAGTCACTGAGTCGCCGTTTACACTGTTTTTTTCCCATTTTTTAGGAGAGTGCTCTATGACGATCGAACGTCACGATACCAAGGCCCGCATGAGTCGCGCCGTTATCCACCAAGGGGTTGCTTATTTGTGTGGTCAGGTCGCGGGGCCTGAGGCGCGTCATGGCGATATTAAGGCGCAGACAGAAAGCATGCTGGCGCGTGTCGATGCGCTGTTAAAAGAGATCGGCTCAAGCCGTGAGCAGCTATTAAGCGCCACGATTTATCTCAAGGACGGCAGCGATGTCGTCGCCATGAATGAGGTGTGGGATGCCTGGGTGCCCGAAGGCTACGCGCCAGCGCGCACCTGCGTATGTGCCCCGATGCCTGCCGACGAGTTAAAAGTAGAAATAACCGTGACCACCGCTGTATAGAACGGAAGCCTTTCTAGCTGGTTGAGCTAGTCCAGCGGAAAGCGGGTGTCGCGCAGGCTGTCCTTGATTTTTTTCAAGTGCGGTAAGAAGTCTTCGCCACGCCGTAGTGTGACGCCGGTGGCCAGGGCGTCAATCAAGGTAAGCTGAATCACCCTTGACGTCATGGGCATGTAGTGGTCGGTGTCTTCAGGTGTTGCCACGTTAAGCGTGGCGCTGCACTCGTTGGCAAGCGGTGACGCGGGGGCTGTAATACCCAGCACAACGGCGCCAGATTCGCGCGCTACACGGGCGATATCTACCAGCTCACGGGTGCGTCCGGTGTAGGAAATAATCACCACCACATCGCCCGTATGGCAGGACGCCGCCACCATGCGCTGCATCAATACATCGGCGTAGGCCATGACCGGTAGATTGAACCGAAAAAACTTATGCTGAGCATCCTGAGCGACGGCACCTGATGCGCCTAACCCAAAAAAGTGAATCTGTTTTGCCTGGGTTAGGTAGTCGACCATTCGTTCAATGGCCGCCATATCAATATCACGCTGGGCTTCATCCAGCGCGGCAATGGTGGCGCCAAAAATTTTCTGCGTGTATTGGGCCGCCGTATCGCCGGGCTCAACGGCGCGGGTCACGTAGGGTGTCCCACCCGCCAGGCTTTGCGCGAGCTTGATTTTAAAGTCGGGATATCCCTTGGCGCCAAAATTGCGGCAAAACCGGTTAACGGTTGGCTCGCTGACACTGGCGGCTTGGGCCAAGCTTGCGATGCTTAAGCTGGTAGCGGCTGTCGGATCGTCCAGGATCACGTTAGCAACTTTACGCTCGGAGCGGTTTAATTCTTCTAAGCGTTCGCGTAAGCGGTCAAGCAAGTCATGCGCCATTAAGCAGGCTCCAAAGCAGTGTGGGGCGGAAGTTGTGATGTCCAATCTTTACACCAGGCAACAAACACATTGGCTGGCAGTGGTCGAGCATAATAGTCCCCTTGCGCTGCTTCGCAACCGATAGAGTGTAAATCGGCGGCGTGTTCGGCGGTTCCAATCCCTTCTGCCACAATATCACAACCCACCGCGTAGGCTAATTGGGTAATCATAACGGCAAGTTAGCGATCAGTGCCGGAGCCTCTACTCTGCGAGGTTGCTCTTATCCTGCCAATATCTCTGCAATGAAACGCCAATAGCCCCTAATGAATAAGCTTTAACGTAAACGAAGCAGTTTCATAAGCCAGCGCCGGTAGGGCGGCTGTAAAATTCTGCTGGTAGCGTGTTTCGTTTGATAAAACACACCACGTAAATGGCTAAAGCGCTCAAAACCGTGGCGCCCATGATAAGCCCCCATGCCACTTTCACCGATGCCGCCAAACGGTAAGGTGGGGACCGCGTGATGGAGCAGTGTTTCATTAAAGACAAGCGCACCTGAACGAGTCTGTTGCAGTAACCGCGTTTGAAGCGTTTTATCATTAGTAAACGCATATACCACTAGAGCGTGCGGACGTGCATTCACAAACCCAATCGCCGCCTCCATATTTTTAACACCGATAACGGGGAGCGCGCGGCCAAAAATCTCTTCGTGCATCACAGAAAGTGTTTGGGTGGGGTCGATAGCCAGCGCAGGGGCATGGTTGCCGTGATCAATGACTCGGCAGCCGTGGTTACGGGCTTCTGTCAGCAGGCCCTCTACGCGTGCGCGATGGGCATCATTGATCGGGCTGGTTGCCTCTCTGCTATCAGGGCGCTGCTGGACAATAGCACGGCTTAGTGCGCTAACCAGGGACTCAAGATGACGGCTTTCTACAAGAACGTAATCGGGTGCCAAACACGTTTGTCCACCGTTAAGTCCCTTGCCGAATATAATGGCCGTGGCCGCTTTATCTATATCGGCATCACCTGCCACCAGTGCGGGGGATTTACCGCCTAGCTCCAGGGTCACTGGCGTAAGGTTGGCTGCCGCAGCACTAGCCACGTGACGTCCAATGCTGGTCGAACCGGTAAACACCAGGTGATCAAAGGGAAGCTTGCTAAATGCCTGAGCCGTCGATGCATCTCCTTGAATGACGACGAGTTCATCCTGGGTAAAATATTGGCAAGCCAAGCGAGCGAGCAAGGTGCTGGTGTGAGGTGTTAGCTCACTGGGCTTTAGCATGACAACATTACCGGCGGCAAAGGCGTCAATAACGGGCAGTAGCGCAAGACTCCACGGGTAATTCCAGGGGGAAATAACCCCAACGATGCCCAATGGCTGCGGGGCTATGCGTGCTTGTGCCGGTAACAGGCGCCAAGGCACACCGACGCGCCAGGGGCGCATCCAGCGCCAGAGGTGACGGCGCGCATAACGTATGGCCTGTAGCACGGCACTAATTTCCGCCAAATGGATTTCTGTGTCGCTACGCTGGCCAAAGTCCGTTTGAATAGCCCGCACAATCTCATGCTGATGGCGCTTGGTCATTTGCGCTAAACGTGCCAATCGTGCGCGACGAACACTTAGCGTTGGAAAAGGCGTTTGATCAACAGCGTGTCGTTGGGCATTAAAGATACCTGTAAAATCGTGCTGCATAACCGCTCCTTATCTTCCGTACCTGGGTGTCTTGGGGCGCAATAGTGGCTTGTAAGCGCTACGTTAATGCTCGTGTCGTAAGGCTAAGACGGTAGTTAAGACTGTAGTTAAGACGATAGTTAAGACGATAGTTAAGACGATAGTTAAGACGATAGCTAAGTCGATAGTAAAGGTAACGCTGCGTTAATGATAAAGTAAGACAGGATAACAGGGCGCCAACGCTTTGCTCTTGGGAGATATCATGTCTGCGTGCTCGTTAGAACTCTCTACTCTATCCGCCATGGAAGATATTGAGGCAAACCAGTGGGATGCCTTGGTCGGCCACGATCAGCCTTTTCTGCGCCATGCATTTTTGCATGCGCTGGAGGCGAGTGGCTCGGTGAGTCGTGAGACAGGATGGGAGCCCTGCCATGCCTGCGTTTGTCGTGCAGGCCAATTGGTAGGCGCACTGCCCATGTACCGTAAACATCACTCTTACGGTGAGTATGTGTTTGATTGGGGGTGGGCGGAAGCGTTCGAGAGAGCCGGTGGCACCTATTACCCTAAAGCGCTCAGCGCTATCCCGTTTACTCCCGTTCCGGGGGTGCGCACGCTACTTGCTAGCCATCTAAATGCTGAGGCTATCCGTGCTCTGTTAGCGTCAGCCTGGCAGACGCTTTGTCACCAGGAGGCGCTCTCCAGCTGGCATTTATTGTTTGCCGATGAGCATGACGTGACGGCCTGGCAGGCGCAGTTTCCCCAATTAACCGTCCGCGAAGGGCTTCAATTTCAGTGGCAAGACGCAGGTTTTGGCGACTTTGATGGTTTCCTGGCAAGCCTGACATCCAAACGGCGCAAAATGATCAAGCGTGAACGGCGCTTGGTGGCCGAACAGGGGCTAAATGTGGTGCGCCTGGAGGGCCAGGAGATCACCCTGGAAACAATGACGCACTTCTATCGCTGTTATTCAATGACGTATCTGGAGCGCGGTCGTTCGCCCTATTTAAATCATGCCTTCTTTGAACAGTTACGCCAGACCATGCCCGAAGCATTGATGCTGGTGCAGGCGCAGTTGAATGGCCAGCCAGTCGCGTCGGCGCTCTATTTTCGTGGTGAGCACACGCTGTATGGCCGCTACTGGGGAAGTGAAGTGGAGGCCGATTGTCTGCATTTTGAAGCCTGCTATTACCAAGGCATTGAGTACTGCTTGCAGAATGGGCTGACGCGCTTTGATCCTGGTACCCAGGGCGAACATAAGTTAGTACGCGGTTTCGCCCCTCAACGCGTTCGTTCGCTGCACTATATGAGCCATTCTGGCTTGGCGGCGGGTATTGCCCAATTTTGCCAGGCGGAGGGCGCCCAAGTGAGCGCGTATCGTGAGGCGGCTTTTCAAGCGCTGCCTTTTAAAGTGCCTGCGGCTCGCTGATGGTTCTGCATAGTGGCATAATGCGCGCCGTTACTGCCTTGGGAGATCGGTGATGCACAAATGGGTTGTGGTAGCGTTACTTGTCGTGCTGGGTTTGCTCCAGTACACGCTTTGGTTAGGTAATGGCGGCTGGCGTGACCTGCAAATAGTCGAGCAGCGCGTTGCTGCACAGGAAGAGGCCAACTTGCCCATGCGCGAGCGAAACGCACGCTTAGCGGCCGAGGTCACCGATCTTAAAACCGGGCTGGACGCTATTGAAGAGCGGGCCCGAAGTGATATGGGCATGGTGCGTAGCGATGAACAGTTTTTCTGGGTGCCGGGTGTCGCCATAACGACTGAGTTGATAGGTATTAACGCAGGCCTGGTGGTCCAACCACGACTAGACCGTGAGCAATCGGCACAGTGAGTAAACAAACAGTGAATATGTCAGGTAAGCGGCTTTGAAAAAAACGCTTTGGCTGATCGTGCCTGCCGCCGGGCAAGGGCGTCGCATGGGAGCTGATAAACCCAAACAGTACCTGATGTTAGGTGAGCGCCCGATACTGGTGCACACTCTGGCGCGACTTTACGAGGCGTTTCCCAAGGCGTCGTTAGTGCTCTGCCTGGACAGCGATGATCAGTGGTTTCAGGCTGAATGGGTGCCTTTTGCGGCCTGGCAGCGCGTAACGGGCGGCATCGAGCGCATGGATAGCGTACTCAATGCGCTACATGCCATACCCGCACAGGATGACGATATTGTGATGGTGCACGATGTGGCTCGCCCGTGCATTACCACGGACGACCTGCATGCCCTGTATCAGGCGGTGACTCATCACACCGGCGGGGCGCTATTAGCGATGCCGGTGGCAGATACCATGAAACGGGCCAACGCCGAACAACAAAGTACCTGTACAGAACCCCGTGAAGGGCTTTGGCATGCGCTGACACCTCAGGGGTTTCATTACGGGCTATTGCGTCAGGCACTTGAGAGTGCCCGGCATCAAAAACGCATGGTGACCGATGAGGCGTCAGCGGTCGAGGCGCTGGGTAGGCAGCCACAACTGGTTAGCGGGCGGCGCGATAATTTAAAAGTGACGCACCCGGATGACCTTGCCCTCGCCGCCGCCATTTTGTCAGCACAATCAGATACGTTTACTCAGGAGGCTTAATGCGAATTGGTCATGGCTTTGATGTTCATCGGTTCGGCCCCGGCGACCACTTAATGATTGGTGGCGTTAAGCTGCCGTTTTCACAGGGCTTTGTCGCACACTCCGATGGCGATGTGCTGCTTCATGCGGTCAGCGATGCGCTGTTAGGTGCCTGCGCGCTCGGTGATATTGGTCATCACTTTCCCGATACCGACCCCGAATGGAAAGGCGCTGATAGCCGTATGCTGCTGCGCCATGTGGTGAGCCTGGTTCGGGCGGAAGGTTATGAAGTTGTAAACCTGGACGCGACCCTGATGGCTCAAGCGCCCAAAATGGCGCCGCATATTGCGACAATGCGTCAAACCATTGCTGATACCCTGAATGTCTCCTTGGGCCAGGTAAACGTTAAGGCTACCACGACGGAACGGCTAGGGTTTACCGGGCGCGGTGAAGGCATTGCTGCTGAAACGGTGGTTTTACTTGGCCGGCCTGAGGCGTTGAATGAGTAAGCTGCCTCAGTGGGCACGCTCTTTGGATGCTGCGTTTGGGCCGCCCAAGCCGGGGCATTATCGGGCCCAACCTGAGGATTTTTTGGTTGACGAACAGCTGGACTTCACGCCCGAATCGCATGGTGAGCATCTTTGGCTGCGGATTGAAAAACGCAATCAGACCACGCTGGATGTGGTGAAAAGTGTCAGCCGATTATGCGGTGTGACCCCGCGAGATATTGGCTATTCAGGCATGAAGGACCGAATAGCCGTGACGCGCCAATGGTTAAGCATTCACTTGCCAGGGCGTGACGCGCCTGCTGACTTGATATCAGCACTGGGTGGATTAGGCATCACGGTGCTTGAAAGCGTGCGTCATCCACGCAAACTAAAACGTGGCGTTCATCGCACCAACGCGTTTACGTTACGATTGAGTGGCGACGCGATCACAGCGGATGATTTCGTTCATCGCTGGCAGGCGCTTTGCCAGTTCGGGGCGCCCAACTATTTTGGCCCTCAGCGGTTCGGCCCTGAGGCGCGTAATTTACAGCGTGCCGAGGCACTACTCGCACGGGGGTGGCGCAAACGTGACGACCGTCAAGGAATGCTGCTCTCTACTGCGCGAAGCTTTCTATTTAATGAGCTGCTAAGCGCTCGCTTGGCGGACGGCAACTGGCATCAGCCTATCCCAGGCGATACCGTGATGCTTGACGGCACCCAAAGCGTATTCGGCGTCGACGCGGTGGATGAGTCGTTGATAACGCGTGCCGCTGAGCTGGACGTGCATCCAACCGCGGCGCTTTGGGGCATTGGTGAAAACGCCGTTGATGACGCAGGGCGCTACGAGGCGCAGCTGGCCCGTCAGCATCCTGAGTTGTGTAAAGGTTTGGAGGCAAGCGGTGTGAAACGCTCCCATAGGGCACTGCGTATGCGATTAACGGCGCCCCAGCTCACTTGGGAATCTGATGCCGTGCTACTCTCGTTTGCGCTACCCCGAGGCAGTTTTGCTACCGCCGTTATCGGTGAACTCATTCATCACCCGGATATGGCATAAGCCGCCAGATTACGCTTGATCAACAAGGAGGCATCAATGCGGCGACTGCTGCTCTCTAACGACGACGGTGTTTACGCCCCAGGGCTGAAAGCGCTACATGATGCGCTGGAAGCTCATGCCAAGCTGCGTGTCGTTGCCCCGGACCGTGACCGTAGCGGGGCAAGTAACTCGCTGACATTATCGCGCCCGCTCTCATTAACCGCGCTGGAAAATGGTTTCTATAGCGTGGATGGTACGCCCGCTGACTGCGTTTACTTGGGCGTAAATGGCGTGTGGGATGAGCGGCCTGACCTGGTTATTTCAGGGATTAACCACGGTGGCAATTTAGGCGATGACGTGCTCTATTCAGGCACGGTGGCCGCGGCCATGGAAGGACGCAACCTGGGCATGATCGCGATTGCCATGTCGCTATGCGGTGATCGTTACTTTGACACCGCGGCGAAAGTGGCCTCCAGCCTGATTGGCGCCGCCGATCAACTCTCCTTGCCGCCCAGAACGCTGCTCAACGTTAACGTTCCAGATGTGCCGTGGGAAGCCATCAAAGGCGTTAAGGTAACCCGGCTTGGATATCGTGGCCCGGCTGAAAAACCGCTTGCGATCAAAGACCCACGTGGGCGGACGCGCTACTGGATTGCACCGGTTGCTGCCAATGCGGATGACGGTGAAGATACCGATTTTGCAGCGATCGAGGCAGGGTATGTATCGATTACGCCGCTGCAAACCGACTTGACGCGCCACCCTGCGTGCCGTGACGTACAGGATTGGTTGGATGCCTTTGCCTGATATTTCGCCCATTGAGCGGCGCGGGCGGGGAATGACCTCTCAGCGTACCCGGGATCGCATGATTGATCGGTTGATCGAACAGGGGATTCGACATCCGGATGTGCTTGATGTGATGGCTGGCGAGCCCAGGCATCTGTTTGTTGACGAGGCTTTGGCGCATCGTGCCTATGAAGATACGGCGCTGCCTATCGGCTTTGGGCAGACGTTATCACAGCCGCTTACCGTGGCGCGAATGACAGAACTGGTTGTGAAAGCCGAGCCACGCCGTGTGTTGGAAGTGGGTACCGGTTCCGGGTATCAAACGCTGATTTTGTCGCGCTTAGTGAAGGAGCTTTACTCCATTGAGCGTATTTACGCCTTGCATGAGAGAGCGAGTGATCGCCTTTGGCGCTTGGGCGCAGAGGTAACGCTAACCGTTGCCGATGGCGGCGAGGGTTGGTCAACGGCGGCACCGTTCGATGTTATTTTATTGACGGCTTGTGCGCAGACACTGCCTGAGATATTGCTCGAGCAGCTAAGTCGTGATGGGGTGTTGATTGCGCCGTTGGAAGCGCCTGATGGCAGCCAATGGCTTACCCAGATAAAGCGCAGTGGGAATGCTTTTGAGAAGCGGCGGCTTGAGCCCGTGCGTTTTGTACCTTTATTGCAAGGAGTAGTGGATTGAAGCGTAAATCCTTGGGGATTTTTTTTAAAGGTGCCGGGATGGGGGCCGCAGATGCCATACCCGGAGTTTCCGGGGGCACGATTGCCTTTGTTACCGGCATTTATGAAGAGCTGATCAATACCATTAAGCAGTTTGGTCCTGGCGCGCTGGTGGTTTGGCAGCGTGATGGGTGGCGTGCCCTCGTTAAGCACTTGAACCTGGCCTTCTTGATTCCTTTGCTGGCTGGTATCGGCATCAGCCTGGTCAGCGTGGCGCACTTGGCGCTATGGCTGATGGAAGCGCACCCCCTGCTGCTTGATGGCTTCTTTTTCGGGCTGGTCGCCGCCTCTGGAATGGTGGTCGCCCAAGCGGGAGACCGTTGGAAATTTTGGTATTTATTTCCGTTGTTGGCCGGTTTACTGTTAGCCAGAATGCTGCCGAGCTTAATGCCCTTGGTGCTATTGCTCGGTAATGAAGCCACGATTGTGATGGTGGCGGGATGTATTGCGATTAGCGCCATGTTGTTGCCAGGCGTGTCGGGTAGTTTTTTGTTGCTCACGATGGGGCTCTACGGCACGATAATGGGGGCTATTCGCAGTTTCGACATCACTATTATTATGCTGTTTGGTATGGGGTGTGTGATAGGCCTTGCGCTGTTTTCGCGGCTATTATCCTGGCTGTTAAGACGTCATCATGGCTTTACGATGCAATTGCTTTTAGGGTTTATTATTGGCTCGTTGCCGGTTCTGTGGCCATGGCGCGAGCTGTTGCGTTATCAGGTTGGCCCAAGCGGGCAAATGATACCCTTGGAGTATCGTTATTTACTGCCCAGTGATTATGCGGTGTTGACCGGCGCTTCCGCGCAGATTATCGGCGTGGTGCTGCTGATGGCCGTTGGTATATTGCTGGTCATGCTATTGAACCGTCGGGCAGGGAAGTCGACCACGTTAGATTCAACTAATACGGCCCAGCGCTGAAAAGGAGTAGGGTTTGCATGCGTAAAGTCTTCATGATGTCAGCCTTGGTGTTGGCAATTAGCGGGTGTGCCAATCAGCAGCACAATACCCCGCAAGTACGTGACTTGAGTGAAGCGAGTCGCGTGGTGGAAAACTCGCCTCAATATACCGTCAAACCAGGTGATACCCTGTATGGCATCGCTTGGCAGCATGATCTGGATTACCGCCAGCTAGCCACCATCAACAATATTGACGCGCCCTACCAAATCCATCCCGGACAGATGATTGCATTACGTGAAGGGGCAGGGGCTGGAAATAATTCCCAGCCCGCAAATCAGGCGCAAAACACGCCGAATGAATCGCGCGGCGTCGTCGCAACCGGGCTCAACCCGCAGGCGACAGCAGTAGCCAGTAACGACCAGGAACTTGATTGGCTACTGCCTGATGAATCGGCGATTGAACGCGCTCAGCGTTTAAACGCTGAGCGCCCTGAACAACAAGCGGTTGAAAGTGCTCAGCAGGTAGCGTCAACTAACAGTGCGCCGCAAGAGTCTCCCTCTCAACCCGAGGTGCCTGCTACCGAGCCAAGGCCTGAGCCCGAGCCTGAGCCTGAGCCAGAAACGGTCCCAGCATCGGAGCCTGAGGAACAGGTGGTTGCTCAATCCGAAACACCTGTGGCTGCTCCAGAGGAACGTTCGGATCGCTCATCACGTACGTTCACGCCCGCAGAGACGATCAACTGGCAATGGCCGACAGATGGGCAAGTCGCGGGTAGCTTCGGCGAAGGTGATTCGATTACCGCCGGGATTGATATCGCCGGACAAAAGGGGCAACCTGTCAAAGCCGCAGGCCCGGGTATTGTCGTTTATGCGGGGAGTGGCGTACGTGGGTACGGTAATCTTATTCTTCTTAAACACAACGATCAGTTCCTAAGTGCCTATGCGCATAATGACAGCTTAAACGTTAGTGAAAATGACGTGGTTGAAGCAGGCGAAGTGATCGCCACCATGGGAAACAGTGATGCAGAAAGCGTTAGGCTGCACTTTGAGGTGCGCCGTGATGGTCAGCCTCAGGATCCTATGGAGTTTTTACCTGCACGCTAATCAGTGGAGTACCCGATAAGCGAGTAGCGGCAAGGTTTTGTTGAGCCAGCCCCTTACGAGCTGGCCCACATAAAAATAATAACACCAGTAACGCACACGTAAGCGTGGTTACCTTTAAATATTAAAAGGCGGGCAGGCGATACTACGGGGGTAAGGCCATGAGTATGCTGGAGAAGGATCTACAGGAGGTTGACCTGGATGCTGCCGAAGAAGCGTTGGAAAACGCTGACGATGATGTCGCAGCGGAAGAGGAAGCTTTTGAGAAAGCACTAGGACGTGAGGACCGGCAATCGACTCAAAGCCTGGATGCGACGCAAATTTACCTCAATGAAATAGGATTTTCGCCGCTCTTAACGCCAGAAGAAGAGGTCTATTATGGCCGCCTGGCGCGAAAGGGGGATCCGCTTGGTCGTTCTCGAATGATCGAGTCTAACCTGCGGTTGGTGGTTAAAATTGCCCGGCGCTATCTAAACCGTGGGCTGACGCTGCTGGATCTCATTGAAGAGGGTAATTTAGGGCTTATTCGTGCCGTTGAAAAGTTTGACCCTGAGCGTGGGTTTCGCTTTTCAACCTATGCAACATGGTGGATTCGACAGACCATTGAACGCGCGCTAATGAACCAAACGCGCACCATTCGTCTGCCGATACATGTGGTGAAAGAGCTTAATATTTATCTGCGTGCCGCGCGTGAGCTGACACAAAAACTTGACCATGAAGCGACCGCTGAAGAGATTGCTGAGCATCTCGACAAACCGGTTGATACGGTCAAGAAAATGCTTGGCCTCAATGAGCGTGTCTCCTCGGTAGACTACCCCATGGGTGGAGAGAGTGATAAACCGCTGATTGATACCTTGGCCGATGATGATGTTCAAGGCCCAGAAGGTTGCCTGGTAGATGGTGATGTGCGTGAACACGTGGATCTTTGGCTTGATGAGCTAAGTGATAAACAGCGTGAAGTGGTCGTGCGTCGTTTTGGTTTGCGCGGTCATGAGGCGGCCACCCTGGAAGAGGTCGGCGCTGAAATTGGCCTGACACGCGAGCGTGTACGACAGATTCAAGTCGAGGCATTAAAGAAGCTACGCCGTACGCTTGAAAAGCAAGGCCTGTCGCTAGAGGCGATTTTCGAAAGCTAGCCAAGACAGCGTGGCTACGTAGGCACGGCCTCAACGCACCGAGTTTATACTCGGTGCGTTGTTGTTAGAGGGGCTATTTTTGATGACTTATTATGTATAAGCGAGATACGCAATGCGCCCGCTAGCGGCCCATATCGATTTGGATGCTCTGCGTCACAACTATCAGTTGGCGTGCCGCTGCGCGCCACAAAGCCGCTCGGTGGCGGTTATCAAAGCGGATGCCTATGGTCACGGCGCTGTAGCGTGTGCTCACGCGCTTGAAAGTCACGTCCCGGCGTTTGCGGTGGCGTGTATCGAAGAAGCGATTGCGCTACGTAACAGCGGCATCAGCAAACCTATTGTGCTGTTAGAAGGTATCTTTAGCGCTGATGAGTTACCGCTGGTGGAGCGCTACGCACTGTGGACCACCATTCATAGCGCATGGCAGGTAGACGCGCTGCTAGCATTTTCGCCAAGCCAACCCATTCCCGTTTGGTTAAAAGTCGATTCGGGTATGCATCGGCTGGGGTTTGGCCTCACGGAGGCGGAAGCGGTCTGGCAGCACCTGGCCAATGCACCACAGGTCACGGCGCTGCATTTAATGAGCCATTTTGCGACCGCTGATGCCAGCGACGGCCACTATTTTAATCAGCAGCTGTTGAGTTTAAAGGCCTTGGCCAAGGCGCTTGATGCGCCTTTGTGTTTAGCTAATTCACCGGCGACGCTTGCCTGGCCTGACGCCCATGGTGACTGGAACCGACCAGGCATCATGCTCTATGGCAGTGACCCATTGGAAGTGGCCACCCCAACCACGCAGCAATTACGTCCGGTCATGAGTCTGCGTTCGGAAATTATCGGTTTGCGCGAGATTAACGAAGGTGAACCCGTCGGCTACGGAGGGCGCTGGCGCGCCCCGCGCCGGTCACGTATTGCGGTGGTGGCCGCGGGTTACGGCGATGGTTATGACCGCCATGCGGTGGATGGTACGCCGGTACTGGTCAATGGGCAGCGCTGTGCTATCGCCGGCAAAGTGTCGATGGATATGTTGACCGTTGATGTGACCGATATACAAGATGCTGCCATTGGCAGCGAGGTGGTGCTCTGGGGAACGGCCAGCAATGGGGCAGTGCTAGCCGTCGATGAGGTTGCACGCTACTGCGATACGATCAGCTATACCCTGCTTACCGGGGTGTTGCCACGCGTACCCAGACGTTATCAAGAGTCTTCAGTGTAGGTGGTACGTATGTCGAAAAAAGAGTATCCAGCGTCGTTTGCTCACCCACGCTACTGGGGAACCTGGCTTGCCATCGGTGCGATGTATATCGCGGCTTGGTTACCTTGGAGTATTAAGCTTTGGGTAGGCAAGGTCATCGGGCTATTGGCATGGCGATTTGCCAAACGGCGGCGGGACATTACGGCCACCAACCTGGCGCTTTGCTTCCCGGAAAAGAGTGCCGATGAACAACGAAAGTTGGTGAAAGATACCTTTATTGCTAACGGTATTGGCCTGGTGGAAACCGCGACTGGCTGGTGTCGGGAGGCAGAAGGATTTCGTCATCGAGTGGCGTACCATGGCCAGGAGCATTTGGCGAATGCCAAGGCCCAAGGCAAAGGAGTATTGGTCGTCGGGATCCACTTCTCAACGCTTGATTTGGGTGGCGCGCTGCATTCGCTGTTCTTTCCGGCGGATGTCGTATATCGCCCGCATAATAACCCGCTTTTCGAGCGCTTTATGACGCGTGCTCGTTCACGTATTTTCGGCCAGGCGATTGATCGACACGATCTGCGCGGCGTGGTGCGACGTATCAAGGCAGGGCATATTGTCTGGTATTCACCCGACCAGGACTTTGGGCCGGATGTCAGTGTATTTGCCCCCTTGTTTGGTCAGCAGGCGGCCACCATTCGGCTAACGTCTAAAATCGCTCGTATGACGGGCGCGCCGGTGGTGCCGCTGATGTTTCATCGCAACCCGGATAACCGCACCTATACGATTGAGTGCCTACCTGCGTTTGAAAACTTTCCCAGTAACGATGAAGTTAACGACGCAACGCGGGTTAATCAGTTTATTGAGCGTGCCATTCGCAAGCACCCCGAGCAGTACCTGTGGCTGCATCGGCGCTTCAAAACGCGTCCTGAAGGGGATGAAGGTTTCTATTAGATACGATTCTTTTAGATACGGTTTTTTTAGATACAAAGAAGCCGGCGCGATGCCGGCTTCTTTGTGGCTGTTGTTAGCTACTCAGGCATTAATCCAGGTTACGTGAGTAGAAGATTTCCAGCATCTCTTTGCGCAGGCGGCTTTCGATATCGCGGGCTTCTTCAAACGTAATGTCGCGACGCGACTTGCCGAACAGGTAATTGTCGAGCTCGAAGTCTTTCAGCAGCATCTTGGTATGGAACATGTTGTCCTGATACACGTTCACGTCCATCATCTGATACGCCTGCTTGGTATCTTCCGCCAGGTAATCCTGGATCGAGGCGATCTCGTGATCGATGAACAGCTTTTTACCGTCGACGTCCCGGGTGAAGCCGCGCACACGGTAATCCATGGTGACGATATCAGAATCAAAGCTGTGAATCAGATAGTTCAGCGCTTTCAGCGGGCTGATATGCCCACACGTTGATACGTCGATATCCAGGCGGAAGGTGCTGATGCCGTTGTCAGGATGCGATTCCGGGTAGCTATGTACGGTGACATGGCTCTTATCCAGATGGGCAACCACGGTTTCAGGCAGCGGGCCAGGGCCTGGTTCTGTGTTTTCAGGGTTGGCTTCATCAAGCTCATGTTCAGCAATGAGAATGGTGACGCTTGCCCCGTGAGGTTCATAATCTTGACGGGCAATATTCAACACATGCGCACCGATAATATTGGTGACATCCTTCAAAATTTGCGTCAGCCGTTCGGCGTTGTACAGCTCATCGATATAGTCGATATAAGCGGTACGTTGCTCTTCGGTCTTGGCATAGCAGATGTCGTAAATATTAAAGCTCAGCGAGCTGGTCAGGTTATTGAACCCGTGGAGTCGGAGACTATCTGTCATGTCCGAACCTCCCTATGGCTGATGAAGACACCCCGACGAGCCAGCGCCGGAACCGAGAAAAACCTAATGCCATACGTGGTGCGCATGTTCTAAAAGCACTTGCAGGGCAGTCAGGGGGAATACAAGGAGGCGTATTATGCCCGGCCGGGGCAGGGGATGCATCCAGGCAGGGCATTTTTTTTCGCTGTGCTGCATCGTAGGCCGAAGGAGCGAGCGTCGTCGCTCTGCCTCAAGCCTCTACAATTTCAAAGGAGTGCGTAATTTCAACACCGCCTTTGACAAGCATAATGGATGCACTGCAGTACTTTTCGGCGGAAAGCTCTACGGCACGTGCAACTTGCTTCTCTTTTAGCGCTCGGCCTGTGACCACGAAGTGAACATGAATTTTGGTGAATACGGCAGGCACCTCATCGGCGCGCTCAGCATCCAGTTCGGCAACACAGTCGGTCACATCGGCACGGGCTTTATCGAGAATATTCAGGATATCAAACGCCGTGCAACTGCCCATGCCCATCAGCAGCATTTCCATGGGGCGAGGCCCGGTATTGCGGCCGCCGTGGTCGGGTGGGCCATCGATCACAACGCTGTGCCCACTGCCTGACTCGGCGATAAATTGACGGCCATCCGTCCATTTTACCCTTGCTTTCACGTGGCTCTCCTTATCTTGGCGACGACAGGTAAGTCGCGCAGCATAACATTTCTTTGCCTGGGCGCACTGTTTGAATCCCCACTCTGGGCCTTCTTATAACGGGGGATTTACTGGCTTAAAAAGTGCTCCAGGGCGACAAGGCGTTCGGGTGTTCCTACATCAACCCAGTGTCCTGCGAAGTGTTCCCCTGACACCTGCTGTTCATGCATCGCATTTTTTAATAGTGGCGCGAGCGCAAACGCCTCGGTGGGCTGGCCAGCCAACAGCCTGGGATGAATAATGCTGACACCGGCATAGGTATAACGCTGTGCACCTTGATTAAGAACGCGCCCCTTATCCAGGGAAAAGTCGCCTTCAGGATGATGGTCAGGGTTATTCACCAGTATTAGGTGCGCCAGATCGCCACTTTTTAGCTGAGTGTTGACGGGCAGGTAGTCACACCACACATCACCATTGACCAGCAGAAAGGGTTCCTCGCCCAGCAGCGGTAGCGCCTTTTGAATGCCTCCGCCCGTTTCAAGCGGCGTGGCCTCATGGCTCCACTGAATATTGACACCGTAGGCCCGGCCATCGCCTATCGCTTGAATGATTTGCTCGGCGCGATAGCTGACATTAATAATGACGTCTTCAATACCTGCCCGCTGAAGCCGCTCCAGGTGATGAACGATCAGCGGCTTCCCTGCGACCGGGAGCAGGGGCTTGGGGCAGTGGTCGGTTAACGGGCGCATTCGCTTGCCTAATCCGGCCGCTAATATCATCGCTTTCATGGACGCTCTTCCGCCAGGCGTTGCAGAATGGCTGGGCGCAGCGTGAGCCTTACCCAGTTGGCAAAGGCGACGTGTTCGGGCAGGCCATTCAGGCTATCTTCAAGGTGATCCAGGAAGTGGGGTAAGCGTGCCAGGTAGCCCTGTTTGTGGTCACGTAGCGTTAACCGACAAAAAATCCCCAACACTTTTAACGAACGCTGAGCGGCCATGGCGTGGCACTGGGTAATAAAGTCGGCCTCTGTTAGTACACTGGACAGGCGCCCATCGCTGCGGGCCTGGCGATAGAACAGGGTGGCCAGCTCGGCGAATTGGGCCGCACTAAAGCGCCAATAGCGGCCTCGCAGCAAGGAAATAACGTCGTAGCTAATCGGCCCTGCCACGGCGTCCTGAAAGTCGATCATATATAAGCGGTCATGGTTGATCATGATGTTCATGGCATCAAAATCACGGTGAACGCTAACCGTCGGTTGTTGAAGCGCCCGGTGAATAAGGTCTGTGCGCAGTGCCTCCCAGCTTGATGGGCAAGGTAGCCTCAGCCACTTATCCATGCACCACTCAGGGAACAGGTCGAGTTCACGAGCCAATAGCGCAGCATCATAGTCGGGAAGTGCGGTTGGGCTGGCCCTGTTTTGCAGCTCGGCAATCAAGCCCAGAGCTTTTTCATGATACTGAATCACCGCGGCACTATCGGTAAACCGGTCCTGCATGGGGGTACTGCCTAAATCGTCCAGCAGTAAAAAACCGTCGTCTAAATTCGCGGCATAAATTTTGGGAACGGGTAAGCCCGCCGCGTACCAGCGGTGGCCAATGGTAACAAAAGGGGCTGAATCCTCTTGAGCAGGCGGTGCATCCATGACTATTTGGGTATCGCCATTAGGTAGTGTTAGACGAAAATAACCCCGAAAGCTGGCGTCGCCGCCCGCTGGTGAGAGGGTAATCAACGCCGGATTTAGGCTATTTTGTTCTGCGGCCCATCGGGTGAGGGCATCAATCCGTAAAGAGGACATGCAAGCTCCTTGCTGGTCGGGCATCATGCGGGCTGTATAATACCTATTCTGGATGCCAAGGATAACGAACATGGGCAAGCGATTTTCGCGCATCATACCGGTTGCGCATACGCTGATGGGCAGTTTGCTCGCTAGCGCCTCGTTCTCGGTGGTGGCTCAGAATCAAGCGCTGCCCGCACAAGCGCTTGACTGGCAGGCCTGGGAAGGAGATGAAGCGTCACAACAGTTGTGCCGTGGCCGATACGTGATGCCCAGCTACCGGTTGCCTGTAGAGCAGAACCCGGAAACGCTGTCAGTTGAAACCCAGGACGTAGATTACGCCGCCGATGGCGAGGCATTGCTGCGAGGCGATGTGGTATTGCGACGTGGTAATTCGGAATTAGAAGCCGAACGCATTTATTTACCCGCAAACCGTGAGCAGGTGGATGCTGAGGGGAATCTCGCTTTGCGTGATGGCCAAGCGTTGGTGCGTGGCGACAGCGCCACCCTAATGCTCAATGAAGACCGCGCGAGTGTGCGTAACAGCCACTATGTGCTGTATGAAGAGCGCTTGCGTGGCCAGGCAAGTCAGCTTGAGCAAACAGGCGAGTCTCAGTATCGCTTGCGAGATGCCACCTTTACGACCTGTGAGCCTGGCGCCAATACCTGGGAGCTGGTGAGCAGTGATATACGCCTAAATCAGGAGTCGGGGTTTGGTACCGCGACGAATGCCCGCTTAAAAGTAAAAGACGTGCCTGTTTTTTATTGGCCGTGGTTGCGCTTCCCTATCGACGATAAGCGTCACACGGGGCTGTTGTCCCCGGCTATCGGGTTTTCGTCAGATGGATTTAATTACGCACAGCCGTTTTACTGGAATATCGCCCCTAATCACGACGCCACCATTACGCCGCGTTGGATGAGTGACCGTGGGTTGCTGCTCAACGGTGAATACCGCTACCTGTTTTCGGAAAGCGAGGGAACCATTGAGGGGGGCTACTTAAGTAGGGACGACGGAGGTAACAGTGGTAGTGACCGCTTTGCTGGCGAAACCCGTTGGTATATCGATGCGCGCCATGCGGGCCGAGTCAACAGCCGCAGCAATTATCGGTTGCGCTATGGCGCTTCCAGTGACGGCCGCTATTTCGACGACTTCGGTGATGAGTTTGGAGGGAGTGACCGCGTAAGCCTTGAGCGGCTTGCCCAGATAGATTATCAGGGTGACCAGTGGTATCTCGATGCCAGGGCGCAAGGCTTTCAGCGCCTTGAAGACCCGCTTAGCGACTCCGATAAGCCGTTCTACCGCTTGCCCAGCCTGACCGCGAATTCCAATTGGCAGCTAGGCAGTGGCTTCTTCAGCGAATGGCGCTCCAACGCGACCTATTTTTGGCGTGACGTGGATGAGCGGCTGGTGCCGGAACGCGAGGCGGCAACCGGCACGCGTCTACACTTAACGCCGGCCGTCGGCTGGCGCGAAGAAAAGCCCTGGGGATATATCGAACCACGGGCTGAGCTTTGGTATACCGCCTACGAGTTGGACTACGGTGACCGTGAAACGGAGCGCAATACCTCACCAAGTCGAACTGTGCCGGTGACGTCGGTGGATGGCGGCCTGGTATTTGAGCGTGAATTGGAGCTTGGAAATCGCGGCTATCGGCAAACGCTGGAGCCGCGGTTTAACTATGCCTATGTGCCCCGCAAGAACCAGACCCAGCTACCCGATTTCGATAGTCGTGAGCGGGCTTTCTCGTGGGACCAACTGTGGTCGCCCCACCGCTTCTCCGGCGGGGATCGGGTCGGCGATCTTAACCGTGTGTCAGTGGGTGTGCAGACGCGCTTTATCGAAGATGACAGTGGCCGTGATCGTCTAACATTCGGTATCGGGCAAAGTCTCTATTTTTCGGACCGCCGTATTGATAGTGACGGAGACCCGGATACCCTGCCAGCGCGGCCAGAAGAAGACCCTTACGTTAACCCGCAGCGTTACTATCAGGCCACGCGTGATCGTTCGCCTCTGGTAACCCGGCTGGACTGGCAGATCAATGATCGCTGGAGTACCGGCTACGAATGGCTTTACGATGATCACCGTGAAAAGACGGAACGCACTCGCTTTGACCTGCGTTATCGGCACCCTGAAGGCCATGTAGTGAACCTGGGTTACCGTTGGGAGATCGAAGGCTTCGACCCTGATACGTTACCAGGCGATGATGGCTTTCGTGATTACAACCGCGAAGAGTGGGACGTGTCATTTGCCTGGAAAACCAGCCCAAGGGTGGATCTGATAGGCCGGTATCTTCACGACCAAACCAATGATCGTGCGCTTGAAAAACTGGCAGGGGTACAATGGAACGACTGCTGCTACGGCGTGCAGCTTGTTTGGCGCGAGTGGGTGGATGATAACGACACTGCGCGTGTTGCAGATGACTTCAACGATCGCGGGCTATTTTTACGCTTTGTATTCCGTGGCTTGGGCGGCGTTGGCCAAGAGGCTGACAGCTATTTTGAACGGACCATTCCTGGTTACCGTCCTACTCCCTTGTAACGACGTTCTTGAATGGCGACTGAAAGAGACTTTTTATGAAAACCAGAAATATGCTGCTAGCTCATGCAAAAACGATGTCGGCCGCGAGCGTTATCGCGCTGTGCATGGGCGCAGGCACGCTTGCCGCTCCACTGGTCACGCAAGCGCAGAATTTTGAGTCCACCCAGCGCCAGCCGATCGATAGCATCGTTGCCGTGGTTAACGATGGCGTTATTATGCGCAGTGAACTCGACGATCGTGTTGCTCAGATAGAGCAGCAAGCGCAAGCTCAGGGAGGCTCGCTTCCGCCAGGCTCTGCGCTTCAGGCGCAAGTGCTTGAACGGATGATACTGGATGAAATCCAGTTACAGCTGGCAAATCGCAGCAATCTAAGCATCGATGATACCGAGCTGAACCGTCAGCTGCGTACGATTGCTGAATCCAACAACATGACGTTGGATCAGTTCGCAAACGCGGTAGAAGCCGATGGCATGACGCTTGCTGAGGTGCGTGAAGACATTCGGCGTGAAATGTTGATGCGCCAAGTGCAGCAGCGCCAGGTTGGTCAGCGCGTATCGGTCAGCGACCGTGATGTTCAGCGCGTGCTTGATCAACAGGGCAATCAAAATAGCGATCAGGCGTTTGTCGAAGAGATCCGCGCACGTCACGTATTGGTTGAGCTAACGCCAACGCGCAGTGAAGAGCAGGCGCGTGCCCGGGCCCAGGAGGTGCGTCAGCGTTTACAGCAAGGCGCTGACTTTGCCTCCGTAGCACGTGAGTTTAGTGACGACAGCGGCAGTGCGCTTAACGGTGGCGAGCTGGGTTGGGTGCGTCCTGGCCAAACCGTACCGGCGTTTGAGGAAGCATTGCAGACGCTGAACGTTAACCAAATCTCCGAGCCAGTGCGCTCACAGTTCGGCTACCACGTAATTGAAGTTGAAGAGCGTCGTCGTCAGAACGTGACCAATGAGAGCCGCCAGGAGCAAGTGCGTCAGGCCATTTTCCAGCGCCGCGCCAATGAAGAGCTGCAAGTCTGGCAGCAGGAAATTCGCGCGGAAGCCTTTGTGGATGTTCGCCTTTAAATGAGCCAAATCGCTGACCTTCCGCTGCTGATCACCACGGGAGAGCCTGCGGGTATTGGGCCTGAGCTAGTGCTTATGCTGGCCGCGCAGGGCCATCTGCCGGCGCAGGCCGTCGCCATTGGTGATGTTGATATGTTGCGCCAGCGGGCCGCTGCGCTAGGGCTTGATGTGGCGCTGGTGGAAACAAGCCCAGGCCAGGAAGTGGCCGCCTGCGCGGGGCAGTTACCCGTTTGGCCCGTAGCGTTGAATGAGCCCGCAACGCCTGGCGTGCTTAACCCGGCCAATGCAGGGTATGTGCTTGCCACGCTTGAGCTGGCCGTGGCGGCCTGTCAGGCAGGCCAGGCGGCCGCCATTGTCACCGCACCGCTGCATAAAGGCGTCATCATTGAAGGTGGCTACCCAGGATTCACAGGGCATACAGAGTGGTTGCGTGATGCCTGCGGTGTTGACGAGGTCGTGATGATGCTGGCAACCGATGCCGCGTTACACGCCAACGCAGCGGACTGGCAAGGCAGTGGTGATCTTCGCGTTGCATTGGTCACCACACACTTGCCGCTGCGCCAGGTCGCCGATGCGATTACCGTCGCGCGGGTAACCCGGATTAGCCGCTTGTTGGCCGATGATCTAGTGCATCAGTTTGGCATTGCCTCGCCGCGTATTGCCGTATGCGGGCTAAATCCTCACGCGGGCGAAGATGGCCATTTGGGCCATGAAGAGCAAGAGACGATTATCCCCGCACTTGAATCCCTGCGTGCGCAGGGGCTGGATATTCAAGGCCCTTTTCCTGCCGATACGCTCTTTACGCCTCGCCACTTGGCGGGTGTTGATACCGTGCTGGCGATGTACCATGACCAGGGCTTGGCCGTGCTTAAGTATGCTGGCTTTGGTCAAGCTGCTAATATCACGCTGGGCTTGCCGCTAGTGCGTACGTCGGTAGACCACGGCACCGCGCTTGACCTCGCGGGTAAAGGCGTGGCTGACCCTGGTAGCCTGCGCGTTGCACTATCGCTTGCGCGGCGTCTTGCCGAACAGCGCGCCCAAACGGCCCGCCAGGCGTAACGCCTCCACGATTGAAAAATACCTCCAAGGAATTCTGTTAGATGTCTCAAGTGCCCCAGCAGCACCGTGCTCGCAAACGCTTCGGTCAAAACTTTCTACGTGACCTGGGTATCATCTCGCGTATTGTGCGCTCTATTGGGCCGCGGGAAGGCGACCGTCTTGTTGAAATTGGGCCGGGCCAAGGCGCGCTGACCGCGCCACTGCTTGAGGCGGCAGGGAAGCTTGAGGTGATTGAGCTGGACCGTGATTTGATTCCGGGCCTACGCGTGCAGTTCTTCAACTACCCCGACTTTATTATCCATGAAGGCGATGCGCTGAAGTTTGACTTCGCGGCGCTGAAAGGCGATGGCCCCGCCCTGCGTGTCGTCGGCAATCTGCCCTATAACATCTCAACACCTCTGATCGTGCATCTGCTCACGGCCGGTAATGCGGTTGCCGACATGCACTTCATGCTCCAAAAAGAGGTCGTTGAGCGGCTGGCTGCCCAGCCAGGCGGTACGGATTGGGGGCGGCTTTCTGTAATGGCACAGTACTACTGCCACGTCGACCAGCTGTTTATCGTACCGCCCGAGGCCTTTGTGCCCCGGCCTAACGTCGACTCTGCCATTGTGCGCCTCACACCGCACGCAAGTTTGCCGCACGTAGCCGACGACCCGGCACTCCTGTTTGAGCTGGTAAAGCTAGCCTTTGGCCAACGCCGTAAAACCTTACGTAATAACTTTAAAGGACGCGTCAGCCCTGAAACGTTAGAAGCGCTGGGTATTGACCCCACGCGCCGCCCGCAAACGCTAACGGTTGCTGAGTATGTAACCATTGCTAACCGTGTGGCTGCTGATGAAAGGCCAGGTAGTGATGGGAGTGAAAACGGGTGAGTGGTTTAGCCATCGACGTCAGTGTAACGCCTGAATATTGTGCCGAAGAATCCAGCGACGTGGAATCACGCTACGTATTTAGCTATACCGTGACGGTACATAATCAAAGCCCGCATAGCGTACAGCTGATGGCACGTTACTGGAAAATCACCCAGGGCAGCGGCGATAGTCAGGAAGTGCGTGGCAAGGGCGTGGTCGGGCAGCAGCCATTGATCGGCCCCGGTCAGCGCTTTCGCTATACCAGTCGGGCGATTTTGCAAACACCGGTGGGCGTGATGGAAGGTGCCTATACGTTGTTGAACACCTATACCCAGCGTGCCTTTGAAGTGCCCGTAGCGCCTTTTCGCTTGGCTGTGCCGCGCCAGTTGCACTAACGTTAGTGATCACCATCGCGAATACTGCATTAAAGCATTGTTGAGTTCAGTCTGACGGCCAGACAGTGCTGGTTTGGTATGGGGCTCTTGCCAGGACAGGCGCTCAGAGCGCAATCGTACACCGCGCAGCATGTGTAATGTGCGCGTTTTAATATGCATGTTTAATGCCCTCGTTTATATAAGGCCCGCGCATGAGTACCTACGCGATTGGCGATTTGCATGGCTGCTACGCCGAGTTTATGACGCTACTTGAAGCCCTGAACTTTAATCCCTCGCACGACACTTTGTGGCTGGTGGGCGATGTGATCAACCGTGGGCCAGGCTCCCTTGAGTGTTTACGCGAAGCGCACGCACTGGGCGGCTCGGTACGCTGTGTGCTGGGCAACCACGACTTTCATCTGTTGGTGGTCGCGCGTGGCGGTGGCAGGCAAAAAAAGCACGACACCCTCAACGATATTCTTAATGCGCCAGATCGCGAGCAACTGCTGGATTGGCTGCAGTGCCAGCCGCTTGCAGTGCAGCAAGGCAATACTCTAATGACGCATGCCGGTTTGCTGCCTCAGTGGCGCATAGAGCAGGCTGTCGCTTATAGCCGTGAGGTCGAGCAAGCGCTTGCCAGCGAGCAGTCAGGGCATTTCTTGACCGAGCTTTTTGGTAATCAGCCTGATTGTTGGCGAGAGGACCTGGAGGGAATGGACCGGCTGCGCTTTATTGTTAACGCTATGGCACGTATGCGATTTATTGACAGCCAAGGGCGGCTGGAGTTTGCTGCTAAAGAGGGACTCGCTAGCACCCCGCCTGGCTTTGCGCCGTGGTTTCAGTATGCCCGTGACGACGACCCACATCTCCTGTTTGGGCACTGGGCCGCGTTAGAAGGAAAGACTCGGGGCGCCAGGGTTCGGGTAGACGCGTTGGATACGGGCTGCGTGTGGGGGGGGACGTTAACCGCGCTTAATATAGATACCGGTGAGCGAATGAGCGTACCCAGCCAGCAACGAGGAGGGCGGTAGTAATGGCGCACTCAAATGATCCGCGCATTGCCGGGCTGGACGTATACCGCGTGGGAGGCGCTGTTCGCGATGCGCTGCTGGGCTGGCCAGTGTATGACAACGACTGGGTGGTGGTGGGCGCTACCCCAGAGGCTATGCGCCAGCGCGGCTTTAAGCCCGTGGGGCGAGATTTTCCGGTGTTTTTGCACCCTGATACAGCGGAGGAGTATGCGCTGGCGCGTACGGAGCGAAAAGCCGGGCACGGATATTCCGGGTTTGAAGTGCATGCCAGCCCCGAAGTAACGCTGGAAGAGGACCTGCTGCGTCGCGACCTGACCGTGAATGCCATTGCACAACGGGTCGATGGGCCGCTGATTGACCCCTTTGATGGCCAGAAGGATATCGAACAACGCGTGCTGCGGCATATTTCTTCTGCGTTTGGTGAAGACCCGCTGCGGGTGCTGCGTACGGCACGTTTTTTAGCCCGCTATGCGTCGCTGGGGTTCTCTATCGCCTCTGAAACCCTGGCACTGATGACCGAGGTTAGCCGCAGTGGTGAGCTTGAGCATTTAGCCGCTGAACGAGTATGGGTCGAAACCGAAAAAGCCTTGGGTGAACCCAGCCCCGAAGCTTACTTCACAACGTTGGCGCAGTGTGAAGCGCTGGCAATATGGTGGCCGTTCTTAGAAGGAAAACTGCAGGACGGCTTGGCCGCACTGCAGTACGTGCCTGACGATAGCTCAACGCCGCTGGCGCATTGGCGCTATGCATTACTGGTGAGTGTGCTGGACGACGCGGGTCGCGAGGCATTGGCGTCAACGCTACGTTTACCCAATGCCGTAGCGCAGTTGGCGCGCTATGTCGCGTTGACCCTGTCGCTGCTAAAAGAGCCTTTAGAGGCGATAGCGGTGCTGCATTGGCTGGAACGCCTGGATGGTTTTCGTAAGCCTGACCAGGTCGCCACACAGCTCACGTTAGTCGGTGTTATTGAAAAAAATTATGCCCAGCCGCTACAGGCTGCTTGGCTGGCGGCACGTAGCGTTAGCCCGCAGGGGCTCATCGCTCAAGGATTCAAGGGGGCTGAATTAGGCCAAGCGCTACGTGAACAGCGCCAGCAAGCGGTCAGTGATGCGTTAAGCGAATGATTAGCCAAGCAGAAGAGGTTTAGCGAGCCTGGGACGTACAGAGCGCAGGCTCCGCGTGCGATATCCAGGCGCTACCCCAGGTAAAATCTACCGCCCAAAGCCGCTGATTCCCCAGCGAAAAATTATTCCAAAGTGTGGCGTAAGGCGTGTTGCAAGCCGGGTGCCGTTCGTTAGGTAGCAGCTCCGCCAAGGGCTGTAACACGAATGCGCTTTCGGTCATCTCGGCGCGGGGCAGTGCAACACCTTCAACGACGCCCTGCAGGTTGCCCACCGTTAGCAGGTCGATATCCAGCGCTTTAGGGTTGTATTTGTCCAAGCCCTGCTTACGGCCATGATTAATTTCCAAAGCCTTGGCCCATGCCTGTAATTCACTCGGCGACCAGTTACTTTCGAAGGCCACTACCAGGTTGTAAAAATTACGGGTATCGCTAAAACCAACCGGCTCGCTTTCAAAAACGCGCGAGACGTTTAAAGGCCCGAAGGTATCGAAAAGTGCATCGAGACACAGGCGGATATGACGCACAGGATCAATATTACTGCCTAAACTGACGGTAACCAGGCTCATGAGATTATGTCCTTGTGGCCTCCGGTAGCTCGCCACGTGTAATTTCAAGGCCTACGCTCGCCGCTTGCGGCACCGCGCCGGGTTTACGCACCCGCAAGCGTAACCAGGTAATGGAAAACTCGCTGCGCAGGCAGTCAGCCAGACGTTCCGCGAAGGTCTCCACCAGCGCGAATTGATGCGTGTCAGCGAATCGTTGGATACGCTGGCAGATAGCCGCATAGTCTAGCGTTAAGCTTAAATCGTCAGTAGCGGCAGCCGGGCGAATATCGGTCGCCAGGGTTAAGTCCAGGCTAAGCGACTGTTGAATGGTGCGCTCCCAATCGTAAACACCAATCACGGTGTCTACCTTGAGTGCTTCGATCAAAATGCGGTCCACAAGCTCTTCCTCGGCGACAACAAGCGGGCGATTGTACGTTAGGATGAAACGAAACGACAGTAGGATGGAAAAGGCGCCATGGCGTGGTTAGTGTTCGGCTATTTAAGCGGCAGTTGGCTGGCAGCGATTAGTGTTTGCCGGATAGCGGGAGTGGGCGATCCTCGTCGCTGTGGCTCCGGTAATCCCGGTTTTTCTAACGTGTTACGCCTTTATGGGCCGCGCCTGGCGGGCGCCACGCTTTTGCTGGATGCGTTAAAAGGCGTACCCGTAGTGCTTGCCAGTAAATTAATGGCGTTACCGGTCAGTTGGCAGGGGCTGATTGGGCTGGCGGTATTGCTGGGGCATAGCTACCCGGTATGGTATGGCTTTCGTGGCGGAAAGGCCGTCGCCAGCGCGTTGGGCGTGCTGCTGGTGCTGACCCCGGGTGTTGCGCTGGTGAGTGTGGGGGTGTGGACCTTGCTGGCGTGGCGCTTAAAAACCGCGGCAATGGCTTCCTTATTAAGCGCGCTGGTGGCGCCGCTTGCCTGTATCTGGCTGGCGCCTGCTTATGTGGGCGTAGTGGGCGGCTTGAGCCTACTGGTGCTGCTGCGTCATGGGCTTAATATTCGCAGATTAAGACGCGGCGATGAGCCGCGCCTGGGGCGTCGCTAATTATTCGGCGTTGGGAGGCATCAACTGATCAAGCGGCCAGCGCGGCGTAGCCTGCATAACGCCATCCTTGTCCTGTTCACCAGCGGCCAGGCGCTGCGCGCCCACGTACGCAATCATGGCGCCGTTATCCGTGCAGAACCGGCCGCGAGGATAGTAGGCCTTTGCCTGACGTTTTTGACACTCAAGTGCCAAGCGCTCACGCAACCGGTGATTGGCGCTCACCCCGCCAGCCACCACCAGCCGTTTTAACCCCGTTTGGTCCAGCGCCCGGCGGCATTTGATGACCAGTGTATCGACCACGGCTTCTTCAAAGGCGCGGGCCACATCAGCGCGCGCCTGCTCGTCAAGCTCGCCAGCCGCTTCCAACTGACGTATGGCCGTTAATGTATGCGTTTTTAACCCTGAGAAACTGAAGTTAAGCCCCGGCCGGTCAGTCATCGGACGTGGAAAACGAAACCGTTTGGGGTCGCCCTGTTCGGCAAGCTTGGCCACCAACGGGCCGCCGGGATAAGCAAGGCCGAGCATTTTGGCGGCTTTATCAAACGCTTCACCGGCCGCATCATCAACAGATTCACCCAATAGCTGATAGCTTCCAAGTCCTTGGACTTCCACCAACTGGGTATGGCCGCCAGATACCAGTAGGGCCACAAAAGGAAACGCTGGCGCATCGTCTTCCAGCATGGGAGCGAGTAGATGACCTTCCATGTGGTGCACGCCCAATACCGGAATGCCTAGTGCACGGGCCATACCGTGGGCCGTACTGGCACCCACCATGAGCGCGCCTACCAACCCCGGGCCTGCGGTATAGGCAATACCCTCTAAATCGTCTCTTGTCAGCTTGGCATCACTTAACACTTGCTCAATCAAAGGGAGCAGCTTGCGCGTGTGGTCCCGTGAGGCAAGCTCGGGTACCACGCCGCCATACTCGGCGTGCATGGCAATTTGGCTATACAGCGCATCGGCCAGCAGGCCATCGCCCCCTGAACGGGAGGTGTCATAAAGAGCAACGCCGGTTTCGTCGCAGGAAGTTTCGATGCCAAGCACACGCATAGGAAGTCTCTACAGAGGGCTAACAGATTGCATAAGGCAAAATTTTAACATGTCTAACGCCCATAAAGGTGGCATTGATTACACAATGTCAGGGGTGCAGTTTGCAATCATTGCCAACCACGACTAAACTATCGTGCGCTGTAAAAACTGGGTCGTACGCTATGTTCCTCGCAATAATGCGATGATGGTGTACGTACTTTCGAACTCAAGACTCCTTAAGGTAGGTGAGTGCTTAATGCCTTCTGTAAAAGTACGTGATAACGAGCCGTTTGACGTCGCCCTGCGTCGCTTCAAGCGTTCTTGCGAAAAAGCTGGTGTTCTTTCTGAAGTACGCCGTCGCGAGCACTATGAGAAGCCGACTGCTGAGCGTAAACGCAAAGCGGCAGCTGCCGTAAAACGCCACGCCAAGAAAGTTCAGCGTGAGCAAAAGCGTTTCGAACGGCTCTATTGATCCGTACCCGAGAGAGCCAGAGCGGTTAGCTGGTTGTCTCAAGAGGGATGCCAAGCGGCCGCCACTAGGTGGCCGTTTGTTTTTTCAGTTTTCTACGCTGTTTAAGGTGATTGGGCAGTCCGCCAGATGACGTTAAGCAAGCGTTTAGCGCACATGCGCGAGGGTGCCGTTGTAAATGGCAGGCCAGATTCCCCAGCGTTTTATTGACGATTTGCTTAGCCGCGTTGACGTGGTGGAAGTGGTTGGTGAGCGTGTGCAGCTTAAAAAGGCTGGCCGGAACTACTCGGGTCTTTGCCCTTTTCATCAGGAAAAAACGCCTTCGTTTACGGTAAGTGCTGATAAACAGTTTTATCACTGCTTTGGCTGTGGCGTGCATGGGAATGCACTACGCTTCTTGATGGAATACGACAAATTGCCGTTTCCTGAAGCGGTGGAGCAGTTGGCCGGGCGACTGGGTCTTGACGTGCCGCGCGAAGGCGCTGACGACCCGCGTGCACATCAGCGTGAAAAAAAGCGCAAAGAGGGCGTTAACCTGCTCGAGCTTGCGGCAAGCTTTTATCGCGAGCGCCTTAAAATGCGCGAAGGGCAAGGCGCCCAGCAATATCTGGAAAACCGGGGGCTTTCTGCTGAGGTGATCAATGCCTACGGCATAGGCTACGCGCCTGGCGGCTGGGAAGCGCTCAAGCAGCACCTTGGTGAGCGGGAGATATCAGAACCTGTCCAGATTGAGTATGGCCTGTTGATCCATCGTGAAGATACGGGGCGTACTTACGATCGTTTTCGGGATCGGGTGATGTTTCCGATCCGCGATCTACGAGGGCGGACGATTGCATTTGGTGGGCGAGTGATGGGCGACGAGCAGCCCAAATACCTCAACTCACCAGAAACCCCAGTGTTTCATAAAGGGCGCGAGCTTTATGGGCTTTATGAAGCGCGCCAGGCATCCAGCAAGCTTGAGCAGCTGGTGATGGTAGAAGGTTATATGGACGTTGTGGCGCTTGCGCAGTACGGCATCCATAACGCGGTGGCTACGCTGGGAACCGCGACGACCGAAGATCACCTAAGCCGTCTGTTTCGTTTGGTCAGCCGAGTGGTGTTCTGCTTTGATGGCGACCGCGCTGGCCGCCAGGCCGCCAGTCGAGCACTGGAAACCGCGCTGCCGTTGATGATTGACGGCCGTGAGGCGCGTTTTCTATTTCTGGCAGAAGGTGATGACCCGGATACGCTGGTGCGTCGTGAAGGCGCCGAAGCGTTTAAGGATCGTGTTACCTGCGCGATGCCGCTGTCGGAGTTTTTGTTTGAGCAGGCGGCTCAGGGCCGTGATTTAAACACGGTGGAGGGGCGCGAGCGATTTGCAAGCCAGGTGCTTGAAGCGTTGAACAAAGTACCTGATGGCATGCTCAAATCGTTACTGCTTGAAGCGCTTGCCAAGCGCAGTGGCTTGGCGCAACAGCAGTTGCAAGCGCTGTTGGATAAGCGCACAGCGGCACCCAGGGGGCAGGCGTATTGGGAGCCTGCTAGCGAGCAGTTTCACGGTGAGTCACCTGGGCTGGAAAATGACAGCTTGGTCAATCGATCGGGTCGTCAGGGGGAGGTGTCTCAAGTTCTGTCGGCTGTTAGCCGTATAGTGCAGCTTTTACTACATGAGCCGCGTTTGATAGTGGCATTGCCTGAATCTCTGTGCTGGTTGCCAGAGAGTGAAGAAACATCGCTATGCCGTGCCTTAATTGCATTGCTACGCGCTGGGCGCTATCGCAGTCCACAAGTGATTCTTGCGCACTTTCAAGGCACTCATGAAGGACAGCTATTAAGTGAAATTGCGAAAAAAGAAATATTGCTTCCAAAAGAGCATCGCGAAACAGAGCTTAAAGATAATGTTAATTACCTCAAAGCCATAAAAGAGCAGCATGACCCTCAAAACGAGCTTGATGCACTGATGGAGCAGTTCTCTGCGTTAGTAAAAAAGCAGGAGTCTGGTGAGAAATTAACTGTTCAAGAGAGGCAAAAGTTTATGCAGATGTTGGAAGCAAATAAGCGGTTATAAGTTTAAACGCCACATCTGTGGGTTGAATTTATTGACTTCAGCACCACATAAAGGGGTTAGTAGCCAAGTGCTGGCCTAACCGAACAACCTAACACACCTGAATGACCGCGCAAATACGTTTCGCTGGAAAAAATACAGCTATTTACGCTATACTGTTCGGCTTGTTGAGTTTAATCGATTCAGCGCTCCAGGTGTTTCATTCTTCTTCGTCGAGATAGGGTTTCTATGGCTGGAAATGCGCAGCAGCAGTCACGTCTGAAGGAGTTGATCGCGCGCGGCAAAGAGCAGGGTTACCTGACATATGCCGAGGTCAACGACCATCTACCCGAGGATATCGCCGACCCGGATCAAGTGGAAGACATCATTGGCATGATCAACGACATGGGTATCCGTGTCGCTGAAGAAGCGCCTGATGAAGACACTTTGATGATGTCGGATCACTCCACGGACGAGTCCGCTGCGGAAGAGGCCGTTGCGGCACTCGCTGCCGTGGAAAGCGACGTGGGTCGCACCACAGACCCAGTCCGCATGTACATGCGTGAAATGGGCACAGTAGAACTCTTGACCCGTGAAGGCGAAATCGAAATTGCCAAGCGGATCGAAGAGGGTACACGTGAAGTCATGTCGGCACTGGCCTACTTGCCAGGGGCTGTCGCCTCCATTCTGGATGCTTACGACGCTACTCAGGATGAAGAAGCGCCTGGCCGTCTGTCGGATCTTTTCTCAGGGTTTATCGACCCCGATGAAGGTATCCCCGGCGTTGCCGAAGCGGATGTGCCTGAACCTGAGGTAGCCACCGACTTAAGCGACGACGAAGACGGCGACAGCGATGGCGAGGAGGATGACGAAGATTCCAACGCCAGCGAAGGCGGTCCGGACCCTGAAGAGGCGCGGGCGCGTTTTGAGCAAATTCGTGAGCAAAACGCGTTAGCTGCAACGGCGCTGACCAAGCATGGTCGCGGCAGCGCCGAGCTGAAAGCCGAACAGGCTCGTCTTGCCGAGTTGTTCTCGCCGATCAAACTGGTGCCAAAACACTTTGAACGCTTGGTAGGCCAGGTACGTATTAGTGTTGAGCAAGTGCGTGCTCAGGAAAAAGCGGTCATGCAGCTTTGTGTTAAAAAAGCCAAGGTGCCGCGCAAGACGTTTATCAAATCGTTCCCGGGTAGCGAATCTAACCCCAAGTGGTTGGATGCGTTCCAGGAAGCGCAGCCCAAATACGCTGACCGTCTTGAGCCGTTACGTTCTGATATCGCCCGTTCGCAGCGTAAAATTGCTTTCGAAGAAGACATGGTGCAGCTCACCGTGGCGGATTTGAAAGAGGTGAACCGCAAGCTGTCAATTGGTGAGGCAAAAGCACGCCGCGCCAAGAAAGAGATGGTTGAGGCCAACCTGCGTCTGGTTATCTCGATTGCCAAGAAGTACACCAACCGTGGTCTGCAATTCCTTGATTTGATTCAGGAAGGCAACATCGGCTTGATGAAGGCAGTGGATAAGTTCGAATACCGTCGGGGTTATAAGTTCTCTACTTATGCTACCTGGTGGATTCGTCAGGCGATTACCCGCTCAATTGCCGACCAGGCACGGACGATCCGTATTCCGGTTCACATGATCGAGACGATCAACAAGCTTAACCGCGTGTCGCGCCAGATGCTGCAGGAAATGGGCCGCGAACCGACCCCGGAAGAGCTCGGCGAACGTCTTGAAATGCCGGAAGACAAAGTACGTAAGGTGCTCAAAATTGCCAAAGAGCCTATCTCCATGGAGACGCCGATTGGTGATGATGATGACTCGCATCTGGGCGACTTTATCGAGGACGGCACCATGCTGCTGCCTATCGATATGGCCACCGGCGAAGGCTTGATTGAAGCGACGCGTAACGTATTGGGCGGCCTCACCGCACGTGAAGCCAAGGTACTGCGCATGCGGTTCGGTATTGATATGAATACTGACCACACGCTTGAAGAAGTGGGCAAGCAGTTTGACGTAACCCGTGAACGGATTCGTCAGATTGAGGCCAAGGCGCTGCGCAAGCTTCGCCACCCTAGCCGCTCTGAGCCGCTACGCTCGTTCCTGGACGAGTAAGCCAGTCCAGGTTAGTGCTTAGGCGCTAGTGTCTAGCGTAAAAAAAGCCCGCCGTTTTTTAAACGGCGGGCTTTTTGCTATCTAGTGTCAAGCACTCCACGAATCCTGATGCCGTTGAGCCTTTGTTATAGCGTGTAGTGAGTGGCAGAGCCAGGACCAACAGGCAGACCCAGCAAAAACACCCACACAAAGAACAGTAAACTCCAGCCGATCAACATGAATAGCGTATAGGGCAACATTAAGGCGACCAGTGTGCCTATGCCCATATCGTTGCGATAACGGGTAGCAACCGCCAGTATCAGCCCAAAATAGCTCATCATCGGAGTGATCAGGTTGGTGACAGAGTCACCGATCCGGTAGGCCGCCTGAATCACCTCTGGCGCGTAGCCCATCAGCATCAGCATGGGAACGAAAATCGGAGCGGTCACCGCCCATTGCGCCGATGCGCTACCCAGCGACAGGTTGACGAACGCACACAGTAAAATAAACAGCGCAAACAGACCCGGGCCACGTAACCCAAGAGACTCCAGCAGATCAGCGCCCGCCACGGCCGTCACGGTACCAAAATTGCTCCAGTTAAACAGCGCCACAAACTGAGCGGCAAAGAAGACCAGCACAATATACAGCCCAAGGCTGCTCATGCTTTTGGCCATGGCATTTACCACATCACGATCATTGTGCATCGTGCCTGCCAGGCGCCCATAGATGAAGCCCAGTAGCGAGAAGGAGACCGCTACAATGACCACAATGCCGCTCAAGAAGGGCGAGCCGCTGATTAGCCCTGTTTCTGGATTACGCAAGATGCCATTTTCAGGTACCACGGTCATGGCAATTAAGCCAATAAGCACCAGCGTGGCTAACCCCGTGCCTTTTAGCGCCCGCTTCTCCTCAGCGGAAAGCCCTTGCATGGACTGCTGACCAATGTCGCTATCGGCATCAGCGGCATCGTATTTGCCAAGCTTCGGTTCCACGATACGTTCGGTAACCAGGCCGCCGATCAAGGTCACAAAGAAGGTGCTGACAAACATGAAGAACCAGTTTGCTTCAGCGCCTACCACATAAGCCGGGTCCAGTAGGCGAGCGGCCTCTTGGGTAATACCAGAAAGTAACGGGTCGACGGTTCCAATGAGCAGGTTGGCGCTGTAGCCGCCGGAAACACCACAGAAAGCCGCAGCGAGACCCGCCAAAGGGTGGCGCCCAAGTGAATGGAAGATCATGGCGGCCAGAGGAATAAGTACAACGTAACCAAGCTCGGCCGCCATGTTGGACATTATGCCCGCAAACACAATGGCATAGGTAACGATGCGGGGTGAGCGGTTAAGCACCAACGCTCTCATGCTGGCAGAAAGTAGCCCTGAGTGTTCGGCTACGCCAACGCCCAGCATGGCAACCAGTACAGTGCCTAAAGGCGCAAAGCCTGTGAAGTTTGTCACCATCTCGGTGACCAGTCGGCGTAAGCCTTCGGCATTAAGGAGGGAATTAACCGCAATCCATTCGCCCTCGTTAGCGGGACGTGGGTCGGCAACCGACACGCCTAAAGCACCGGCAATACCGCTGGCTATCACCACAAGGACACATAAAATGGCAAATAGCGTGACCGGATGAGGGAGCAAGTTGCCAAGCCACTCAACGCTATCGAGAAAGCGGGTAAATGCGCCACGCTTTAGATTTTTTTCATGGTTTTTAGGGGGTGTCATAAGTTTTATATCGTTAGAGTGGAGGTTTGTAGCAAAAAAAGGCCCATTGAGGCTAAAAGATGACACTACGTTGAAGTGTATAAGGGCGCAAACGGCTTTACGTATAGCGGGATTTAAAAAATGAAATGCCGCAAGCGCAGGAGGGGCTATGGCAAGCGAAAGGTCGGCCCTGGCGTTAAAGTGATGGCGTGTTCGGCAGTACTCGCGACATATTAGCCACCAGATAATCGACCAATTGACGAATCTTGGGGGACAAGTGGCGGTGGCGGGGGTAAACCGCCCAGACAGCCGTATCATGATGCTGAAAGGGCTCCAGTACGGCGATGAGTTCGCCACTTGCAAGGTGAGGTGCCACGTAATAGTCGGGCAGTTGGGCAAGGCCCAAGCCCTTAAGCGCGGCATCCAGCAGGGCGGGCCCGGAGTTACCTGTCCAGCAGCTTTCTACGCGTACTTCGCGGCGTTGGCCGTTGGTATCAAACAGCCAATTAGGCCGTGAACCTACCAAACAACGATGTTGGCCAAGTTCCGCCAACGTGTGAGGAGGCGGTGTCTGGCGAAAGTAATCCTGGGAGCCGACAACGTATTCACGTCGGTCGCACAGGCGCCTGGCGATCAGGCTTGAATCCTTTAATACGCCCATGCGAATGGCGATATCAAAGCCTTCCTCAATGAGTTCAACGGGCCGGTTGGTAAAATGCATGTACACTTCAAGATCAGGATGTAGGCATTGAAATTCATTAACCAGTGGTGCGATATAACGCTCGCCAAAGGTAGTGGCTGAGGTCAGCTTAAGCAGGCCTCGAGGCTTGGCCTGCAGTTCGCTCAGCGCCTGTTCGGCATCTTTCAATCCATCAAACAGATGCTGACAATGCTCCATATACAGAGCGCCTGCATCCGTTAAGCGTATTTGACGCGTTGTCCGGTATAGAAGCTGAATGCCGAGCTGGTTTTCAAGTTGGCTCACCAAGCGGCTAATATGCGAGGTTGATACTTTTAGATGGTTTGCGGCCGCAGAAAATGTGCCCAGTCTGACCACTTCAATAAAGGCTTCGACACGATCCCAGCGCTGCATGGAGGCTCATCCGTTGTAGGTGATTGTTGCTCAGTGGCAATAATATTATGAGTATATCCCGCTTTTTCTAGTACCTCTAGCTACCTTACACTGTCGCTATTGGAGCAATACGTTATCTGTTCAGGCGACTTACTGCGCCACTGTCTTAAGGAGTGACACTATGAAATCACGTGCTGCCGTTGCGTTAGAGGCGGGTAAACCGCTTGAGCTGGTTGAAATTGATGTGGAAGGTCCGAAAGCGGGCGAAGTGTTGGTAAAAATGGCGGCTACTAGCGTTTGTCATACCGATGCTTATACGTTGTCGGGGGCTGACCCGGAAGGACTCTTCCCTTCAGTGCTGGGTCATGAAGGCGCCGGTGTCGTTCAGGAAGTAGGTGAAGGGGTGACCAGCCTCAAGCCTGGCGACCATGTTATTCCGCTATATACCGCTGAGTGCGGCAAGTGCAAATTCTGTCTGTCAGGTAAAACCAACCTGTGCGGCAGCGTGCGTGCCACCCAAGGGAAAGGCGTAATGCCCGACGGCACCTCGCGCTTCTCGCTGGATGGCAAGATGCTGCACCACTACATGGGAACGTCCACGTTCAGCGAATACACCGTACTTCCTGAAGTCTCGTTAGCGGCGGTTTCCAAAGAAGCCCCGATGGATAAAATCTGCTTGCTGGGTTGTGGCGTGACTACCGGTATTGGCGCGGTACTCAACACTGCAAAAGTAGAGCCAGGCGCTACCGTCGCAGTCTTTGGTTTGGGTGCGATTGGTCTGGCGGTAATCCAGGGCGCGGTCATGGCGAAAGCGGGTCGAATTATCGCCATTGATGTTAATGCGGATAAGTTTGAGCTGGCCAAGCAGTTTGGCGCGACTGACTTTGTAAACCCCAAGGATTACAGCGACTCCATTCAGCAGGTTATTGTTGATTTGACCGATGGTGGCGTGGACTATTCGTTTGAGTGTATCGGTAACGTCAATGTGATGCGCTCAGCGCTTGAGTGCTGCCACAAAGGCTGGGGCGAATCGATCGTGATTGGCGTCGCCGGTGCGGGGGAGGAGATTTCCACACGTCCGTTCCAACTGGTGACCGGGCGCGTTTGGAAAGGCTCCGCGTTTGGTGGTGTGAAAGGCCGCAGTGAACTGCCAGGCTACGTTGAGCGTTACATGAACGGTGAAATTAATATTGATGATTTCATTACTCACGATATGCCGTTTGAGAAAATCAACGAAGCGTTTGAACTGCTGCATGCGGGCAAGAGCATCCGCACCGTTCTGCATTACTAGGTCGTTATTAACAGGTCTGTATTGTTAATTTACTGATAAAGCGCGGCAGGCAGCACTGCCGCGCTTCTCTTTTCGCAAGGAGCCTGCCCCATGAGCATGAGTGAAACCCTGGAACTGGTGTCTGCCAATCGCAGTTTTGGTGGCTGGCACAAACGCTACCGCCATTACTCTCGGGCGCTGGATTGCGATATGGAATTTGCGGTGTACTTACCGCCACAAGCCGAAAGCGAGCGTGTACCGCTTTTATGGTGGTTATCCGGGCTTACCTGCAACGATGAAAACTTCATGCAGAAAGCGGGCGCCCAGCGGATAGCGGCAGAGCTTGGGATTGCTATCGTTTGCCCGGATACCAGCCCACGTGGCACAGACTTACCGGGTGAGCACGATAGTTATGACCTTGGCTCGGGGGCAGGTTTTTATGTCAACGCTACCCAAGCGCCGTGGAAGCCACACTATCGAATGTACGACTATATCGTTGAAGAGTTGCCTTCCGTTGTACGCCAGCACTTCCCGGTAAACGGGCGTGAGTCGATTAGCGGTCACTCGATGGGTGGCCACGGGGCATTAATTTTAGCGTTGCGTCATCCAGGTCGTTTTAGCTCGGTGTCAGCATTCTCGCCGATTGTGAACCCGATGAACTGCCCTTGGGGTCAAAAGGCGTTTACCAGCTATTTGGGTGAGGATCCGTCCACCTGGCGTCAATACGATGCTTGTGAATTGGTCGCTAATGGCGCCTCGCGTCAACGGCTGTTTATTGACCAGGGCGAGGCGGACCAGTTTTTAGAAGAGCAGCTCAAGCCCGAGCAGCTTGAAGCCGTATGTGACGCGCATGATCACCCGCTTACACTGCGTCGTCAGCCAGGTTACGACCATAGTTACTTCTTTATTGCCTCGTTCATTGAGGAGCATCTACGTTATCATGCGGAACATCTTATGAAATCTTAAGGATAACGATGCTTAAACGTACGCTGAGCCGCTTTCTTCGTCAGCTATGGCGTCTTGTGTGGCGCGGCGTGCTGGTTTTTGTGCTCCTTTCTGTGGCGCTGGTCATTCTGTTTCGTTTTGTGCCCTTGCCAGGCTCCATGATCATGGTGGAGCGCAAAATACAGAGCTGGGTAAACAGCGAGCCTATTCGCATTCAGCATCAGTGGCGAAGTTGGGACAATTTATCCAGCAATGCCAAGTTGGCAGTGATTGCTGCTGAAGACCAGCGCTTCCCTCTGCATCGAGGCTTTGACCTTGTTGAGTTGCGACGCGCCTGGGAGACCAGTCGTGATGGCGGCCGTTTGCGCGGCGCCAGCACACTGAGTCAGCAAACAGCCAAAAATGTTTTTTTGTGGAGCGGGCGCAGTTGGACGCGCAAAGCGTTAGAGGCCTGGTTCACGCTGTTGATTGAAATTTTCTGGAGCAAACAGCGTATTCTTGAGGTGTATCTGAATATCGCTGAATGGGATAGCGGCGTGTTTGGCCTGGAAGCCGCAGCGCAACACTATTTTGGCGCCTCCGGCGGAGCGATGACGGAGCGCCAGGCAAGCCTGCTCGCGGCCATCCTCCCCAGTCCACGTACCCGCAGCGCCTCTCGACCTGACGCCCAAGTGGAAAGGCGTAGCCAATGGGTACGTCAACAGATGCATAACCTAGGCGGAGTAGGTTACCTGGAACGGCTATAGAAGGCTGGATTAAAGAGCTAAAGCCATCTTCTTCCCTTGATACGCTTCTTTTTATAAATAAAAGTGCGCTAATGTTGTTCAAAATGATAGCAGTGTTTTTTATATAAGTGATTGAATATAAGCTTTTTTAATATTTTTTGTGCATGTTGTTATTGTCATAACTTCATTTTGTTACGTTCTCTTACTTAAAAAATTGAACCTGTGCTGAATCCTTGCGTCACACCTACCACATTCATACCGCGTCAATGAGGTTTCTTACTATGCAACGTATAACTGCTCTATTCTCTGCTGCCCTGCTCGCCACTGGCTTAATGGCATCTACTGCCAACGCCCAGCAAGCGCAGGACCCGGCTCAGGATCCCATGGCTACTCAGCAAGCAGCACCCGCCCAGGATTTTTCTGACCAGCAGCTACAGCAGTTCGCCGATGCTTCTCAAGAAATCGCCGTGATCTCGCAAGAGTACACACAGCGTCTGCAGGAAGCAGGAGATGAGTCAGCCCAACAGGAAGTTCGCGCCGAAGCTAACGATCGTATGATCGAAGTAGTTGAAGACAGTGGCTTGGATGTCGATACCTTCAATGCTATCGGTCAGTCTATCCAGCAAGATCCGGAAATGATGCAGCGTGTTCAAGAGATGGCAAGCCAGTCCTAAGCCATCACTAGCTGATACACCAGCAAAGCCCGACACCTTGGTGTCGGGCTTTTTTTGCGTCCAGGGTTTACGGTAGTGATGAACCGAGCCAAACTCGGCTTATCTATTAGACACGTCTTGGGAGATCACATGGACGTAGAACTACTTGAAATACGCCAGTTTATGGGCCAGTTTCCTCCTTTTGATGGTCTCTCGGATGAGCTGCTTGATGCGATTGCCGAGCGCGTTGAGGTCAGCTATTTCAAAACGGGCAGCGATATCCTGGAGTTAAATGACACCGTTAGTGAGCTGTGCTTTATAAGAAGTGGCGCTGTTGAGGTGTATCGCCGCCAGGGCGAGCTTTATAACCGGTTGGGCGAAGGGGATATTTTTGGCCACTTTAGCTTATTGCGAAATCACAAAGTACGCTTTCCGGCTCAGGCGATTGAAGACACACTGATCTATTTTATTCCCAACGATGTCTTTCAGCGCTTATGTGAAGAGGATGATGACTTTGCTGACTTTGTAGAGCTTGAACGGCCCCGGCTTGAAACGGTTGCCGAGCAACAAAAAAAGTCGAACGATATGATGGTCACGCGTATTCGCAAACTGGTGACCCGCTATCCCGTCATGGTGGCATCCACCACCAGCCTTCAACAGGTTGCCCAGCAAATTAACGACGCCCAGGCATCAGCGGCCATTGTGCTCACCCAATGTACCGGCAGCCCGCGCTACAGTTTTCAAGACAGCGAGGGCGCCAAATGGAAAATGGTGGGTATTTTTACCGATAGTGACTTTAGAACCCGGGTCGTGGCAGAGGGGCTTTCACCGCAAACCGCGATTGGCGATGTCGCGTCCTCTCATTTGATTACCATACAGTCGGATGCGTCGATATATGAGGCCATGCTGACCATGCTGCGCAACAATGTTCATCACTTGCCGGTGCTGTATCGGCAGCGGCCTGTTGGCGTGGTGCACCTTTCCGATATTATTCGCTATGAAACGCATAGCGGACTCTACCTGGTCAGCAATGTTTTCAATCAGTCCAGCACACAAGGGCTTGCCAAACTGGCACCCGATGTTCGAGCGTCCTTTGTCCGAATGGTTCAGGAGGGCGCTAACTCGCAAATGGTGGGCAGCGCGCTTTCAACGGTGGGGCGTAGCTTCTTCCGGCGCTTGCTGGAACTGGCCGAAGCTGAGCTGGGGCCACCGCCGGTGCCTTACTGTTTTATGGTTAATGGCTCAATGGCACGCAATGAACAAAGCATTGTGACTGACCAGGATAATGCGCTCATTTTGTCTGATGACTTTATCCCTGAAGAGCATGACGCCTATTTTTATGCGCTGGCCAAGTTTGTTAGCGATGGGCTGGATGCCTGTGGTTACACCTACTGCAAAGGCGATATCATGGCCACCAATCAAGAGTGGCGTCAGCCGCTGGGCGTTTGGAAAAGCTATTTTGAAGATTGGATTTCCAATCCGACGCCTAAAAAGCTGCTGCAGAGTTCGATCTTCTTTGACCTTGATAGCATCTATGGCGAAGAACATTTTGTTGAAACGCTACAGGATCTAATTGCTCGTAGAGCCGCTGAGTCGCCGTTGTTTTTAGCGGCAATGGCGCGTAACGCGTTGAACCGTACGCCGCCGCTTGGCTTCTTCCGTACCTTTGTCATGGAAAAGGATGGCAAGCATAACAATTCAATTAACCTGAAACGCCGTGGCACAGCACCGATGGTTGACCTAATCCGTATCCATGCGCTGGCGTGTGGTTCCAAAGCGCAAAATACGTTTCAGCGACTAAAAGATATAAGCGATACCCAGCTTTTAGCTCCAGGTGTTAGCGATAAGCTGAGCTATGCGTTTGAGTTTTTATGTATGACGCGGTTGCGCCACCAGATGATCGATATTCAGGAAGACCGAGAGCCAGATAACAATATTGAGCCTGAAAATGTAGAGGACAGCGAGCGGCATACGCTGAAAGATGCTTTCCATGTGCTTAGCAATGCTCAGAAATTTTTAAAGTTCCGTTACCCGGTGCCCGCTCAACGGCAGAGGCACTAACATGCTAGGCATTCGCCCGCGTCACCGCATCACCCAGCCCGACTGGATTGACTATATGGCGCAGCGTGAGCGCCAGGCGAAAGACCCTGCTATCCAGCGGTTTTTTGCCACATCACTGCCTTCTGGTGATACCCCCATTGCTGACGTGCCGATGGTTGCACTGGATTTGGAAACCACCGGTTTAGATGAGCGGCGCCATGCTATTGTCAGTATGGGCGTCGTGCCGTTTACACTGGATCGTATCAAGCTCGCGGAGCGCCGTTATTGGGTCGTCAAGCCCACCAGAACGCTGTCTGAATCATCGATAGCTTTCCACCATATTACCCATTCCGAGGTGGCAGATGCCCCGGATTTGGACATGGTGCTGGATGAGCTGTTGGACACGCTTGCGGGCCATTTGGTCGTGGTTCACTTTCGCAATATTGAGCGGCCCTTCCTGGATACGGCGATTAAAGCACGGCGTGGCGAGGGGGTGATGTTCCCGATGATCGATACGATGTCGCTTGAGGCGAGGATACATCGACAAACGTTATGGGCACGTTTTCGCCGCTGGTTGGGACGCCCCCCGGTTTCAATACGTTTAAACGCTAGCCGTGCCCGCTATGGTTTGCCTGCCTACCAGGGGCATCATGCGCTGGTCGATGCATTGGCAACGGCAGAGCTTCTCCAGGCACAAATCGCCACCCATTATCAGCCAGATACGCCTTTAAAAAATATTTGGTGTTAGCACGGTACTAATAAAAAACGGGCAGCCCTTGGGCTGCCCGTTTTGGTCATGCGTACCGATTAATTACACTGCTTTTGGTTCGCTCATCAAACCTTTGACGATCGCGTAGCACGCCACCAGTAGGATGATGGTAAACGGGAACCCGGTGGAAACGGCCATGGTTTGTAGCGCCGTAAGGCCGCCGCCCAGCAGCAGCGCAATGGCAATGGCGCCTTCAATGATCGCCCAGAACACGCGTTGCGGTGTGGGGGCATCCACTTTGCCGCCCGCAGTGATGGAGTCAATCACAAGCGAGCCTGAGTCGGAGGAGGTGACAAAGAAGATGATGACCAGCAAAATCGCCACGAAAGAGGTGATTTGTGCCAGTGGCAATTGCTCCAGCATCAGGAACAGCTGAAGGTCGACGCCCGCATCGCGCACGGTGCTAATACCCTGGCTTACATATTGATCAATGGCGGTGCCGCCAAAGGTCGTCATCCAAAGTACCGATACTACTGAGGGGATAATAAGTACGGAAATCAAAAACTCTCGAACCGTACGGCCGCGTGATACGCGGGCGATAAACATGCCGACGTAAGGAGACCAGGAGATCCACCATGCCCAGTAGAAGGCCGTCCAGCCTTGGCTGAAGTTAGCATCTTCACGGCCGAACGGGTTTGAAAGCGCGGTGAAGTGAGTCGCATAGCTCCACAGGTTTTCAAAGAAGCCCGTCGCGATGAACAGAGTCGGGCCTACCGCAATCACAAAGAACAGTAGCAACGCCGCCATGGCGATGTTGATCTTGGAGAGCAGTTGCACGCCCTTATCAACACCAGCAACAATGGATGCAATCGCCACCAGGGTAATGCCGACGATCAATAGAATCATCGTGACATCGCTTTCAGGCGCGCCAAACAAATACGAAAGCCCCGCTGCCGCCTGGCTGGCACCTAGGCCTAGTGACGTAGCCAAACCAAACAGCGATGCAAACACCGCCAGAATATCGATCACATGGCCTGGCCAGCCCCAAACGCGCTCACCCAAAATGGGGTAAAACACCGAGCGCATTGAAAGCGGCAAGCCTTTATTGAACGAGAACAGGGCCAGCGAAAGTGCCACGATGGCGTAAATCGCCCAAGGGTGCAGGCCCCAGTGGTAAATGGTGGCTGCCATGGCAAGCGATGTGGCTGCTGCAGCGTTGCCTTCGGCGCCGCCAAGCGGTGCCCAATTACTGCCATCAAAGGCGGTGCCGAAGTGGGTAAGTGGCTCATTTACGCCAAAGAACATCAAGCCAATGCCCATGCCAGCGGCAAACAGCATAGAGAACCAGCCCATATAGGTGTAATCCGGTTTGGCGTCGACGCCACCAAGGCGGATTTTACCCAACGGGGAGAAAATCAAACCAACACATAAAATAACGAATATGTTGGCAGCCGTGATAAAAAACCAGGACAGGTTGCCGGTTAGGAAGTTGAAAATGGAATCGTATACCGGCGCAATGGTGTCTTGCAGCGCCAGCGTCAAGACCACGAATAGCAGTACAATAATCGCTGAAATGCTAAACACCTTGCCGTGCAGGTCAAGGTCAAAGCCCATTTTATTGGTCGTAATGTTGTCCTGACCAACAACGTAGTCGGTATCGATCAGGTTTGCCGCCCCATCGGGAGCGGGTATGCCTTCAGGGGATTTTGGCTCCTCAGGGGAGCTATTGGGCTCTTGTTTATCCACGAGTACCTCTCCGTTTTAATTAGAAAACACGCGTAGTGTCGTTTTGCTTAACTATATATTAACAAGCATTGTATTGCTGTTTTATTGGAACTGTTTTGTAAGTGCAAACAAAGGTGCCGACCCCAGTATCAACTGACGTCGGCACAGTGGTGGATAGTGATTAGCTATTTAGCCATTGCTCAACCACATCCTGGTTTTCTTCGACCCATTTCTTGGCGTTCTCGTAAGGGTCGCTTCCGTCCTCCTGATTCATCAGCATTACTTCACCCATCTGTTCTGGGGTCCATTCGAATGCATTGAGAATCGCGTAGGCTTCTGGCATTTCATCGGCAAAGCCGTTACGTACAACGGTATGAATTTGCTCAGCGCCTCCAAACACGTTTTCTGGGTCTTCCAGGTATTTAAGGTCCCAGCGTGCAAACATCCAGTGGGGCGTCCAGCTAGTGATCACGATATCTTCTTCATTATTAATGGCGTTGCTAAGCGCTGCCACCATCGTGGCATCGCTGCCACTGCGCAGGCGAAGATCAAGGTCATAGGTATCGACAACTTGCTCCGTCAAGCCCATCAGGCCTGCACCAGGATCTATACCGATGATCTCACTGTTAAAGAGGTCTGCGTTGCTATTAAGGTCGGCAATCGAGTCAACGTCTGTGTAAGACGGTACGACGAGCCCCAGTTTGGTGCCGTCCAGGTTGGGGCCCAAGTCTTCGACGTGGTCACCAATGCGCTCCATGTACTCAGCGTGCGTTGTTGGCAGCCATGCGGCAACAATCGCATCGGCGTCACCGGTTGAAAGTGCCTGGAACATGGCCGCTGCGGAAAGCGAAGTCATGTCTACTTCGTAGCCAGCCTGCTCCAACACCGCAGCAACGACGTTAGTGGAGGCTACTTCTGACGACCATTCAACATACGCAAGATTGATGGTGCCTTGATCCTGCGCCTGAGCGGCACTGCCTACGACTAACCCAGTACCTGCAATCAATGCGGCAGAGGCCAGACGGATACGACGATTTAGCATACGTGTTTTCATTCACTTGCTCCCTTTTGTATTGTTTGCCTTAACATAACATCATGTTAGGCAATTCAGCATGGTCGTGAAAATAAAGCTCATCAAGTCAAAGGGGCTAACACCCCATCAAGCTACTTCTCATTTTCTCGTTGTCGTTGGGTATTTCAGTCAGCTTACCTTGAGGTCTTGCGTAACGACTGCGTTAAACGGTCAAGCAGCATGGCCAGAATAACAACGGCAATACCGGCTTCAAAGCCGTCGCCTGGGCGCAGGCGCTGTATTGCACGCCATACTTCGCTGCCTAGCCCATCGGCACCTATCATCGCGGCAATAACCACCATGGAAAGCGCTAGCATGATCGTTTGGTTAATGCCCGCCATCACAGTAGGTAACGAGAGCGGTAGCTGCACTTTAAATAGTTTCTGGCTTCGAGTAGCGCCGTAAGCATCCGCAGCTTCTATTAACTCTGTAGGTACCTGACGAATGCCGAGCGTCGTAAAGCGAATGGCGGGCGGCATGGAAAAGATAACCGTGGCAAAAATGGCGGACACAGAACCAATGCCGAAAAAGGGAATGGCCGGTATCAGATAGACGAACGCAGGCATGGTCTGCATAAAATCCAGCAGCGGCATGAACAAGCGATAAAGGCGTTCCGATAAGGCCGCGGTAATGCCGATAGGCAGTGCAATGACAACGGCAACGACGGTTGCGATCACCACCAGCGTTAACGTCTCGATCATGGGTCCCCAAAGGCCCATGTTCCAGATTAATGCCAAGCCAAGGACCGCCCCCAGTGCCAAGCGCGGGCCCGCAAGCCTCCAGCAAAGCAGGGCAATAATGGCCAGCAGTGCCCACTCCGGTAGCCACATCAGCCCATCATTCAGGCTGTTAATCCCGGTTTGGGTAAAGCGTGAAATGCCGCGAGTAACCACAGAGTATTCGCTGGTTAGCCAAGTGAGGCCACCTTCGATCCAACTGCCTAGCGGGATACGGGGAATGTCCATTACGGTTCTCCTGCTCGTGCCAATTCATCCAGTACCGCGCCTTTCACCACAACGCCCAGAAGGCGTTGCTGTTCATCTACCACGGCAATAGGAAAGCTCTTTTCACTAAACATGGCGAACAGGTTCTGCAACGGCTCGTCGGGGGACACTTTGCGGAAGTCCTGAGTCAGGTAGTCGGCGATTTTTTCGGCGCCTTCCTTGATCGCCGTACTCGCGGACTCGGCTTCCAGTAGCCCGAGCAGACGGCGGTCACGGTCAGTTACGTAGATAGAGTCAATTGCGTGGTCCCGCATGCGGTGAAGTGCCGTGCGCGGGCCATCACTGTCACGCGCGGTGCTACGCAGTGGGCGCATAGCGCTCTCGGCCGTTAGTACACGCGAGCGGTCGACCCCTTCGATAAACCGACGCACATAATCATCCGCAGGTTGGGTCAGAATTTCTTCAGGAGTGCCAATTTGGACGACTTCGCCATCTTTAAGCAGCACGATTCGATCACCGATATTCAGCGCTTCATCCAAATCGTGGGTAATGAAGACCGTGGTCTTTTGCATTTTGGCTTGGAGCTGCAAAAGTTCCAGTTGCATGTCCTTACGAATCAAGGGGTCAAGCGCTGAAAATGCTTCATCCATTAACAGTACGCTGGCATCGTTAGCCAGTGCGCGGGCCAGGCCAACGCGCTGCTGCATTCCCCCTGAAAGCTGGTGGGGATACGCGTTCTCCCAGCCTTCCAGACCCACCTGTTTAAGGGCGGTATGGGCGATTTTATGACGCTCGGCTTTATCAATGCCGCGTATTTCCAAGCCAAACTCTGCGTTTTTTTGCACCGTGCGATGCGGAAACAGCGCAAAATTTTGGAAGACCATCGAGAAATGGCGGCGCCGGCACTCCAGTAACGCTTTTTCACTCAGGGTGGGGATGTTTTCATCATCAATGATGATCTCACCTTCCGTTGTGTCAATCAGGCGATTAAGACAGCGGATCAGTGTCGATTTGCCTGAGCCCGAAAGGCCCATGATGACGAGGAGTTCACCTTCATAAACATCGAAGGATATGTTGGAAAGGCCGAGTGTCTGGCCTGTTTGTTCAAGGATTTCTGGACGTTTAAGACCCTGGTCGCGTAGCTCTAATGCTTTTCGAGGTTGTTTACCAAAGACCTTACTTAAGCCTCGGACTCTAATTTTAACAGGACGTTGCTCATCCATAGGCGATGCCTTTTATGTGTATGAGGCGCTTTGTATGGTTGCTCTTTCTGATTTGCCGCCATTTACATAAAAGCAGCGCCACCTTCTATATAAAGCAGCCACACAAAGCATTCATAATGAAAAAACAGTATATGGTTGTATATTTATTAAAAAATATTATACATAAATGAGAGGGTTGTGTCACAACGCCTCTTTAAGCGCGGTCAAGAAATGCCACATGTGTCATTTTGCGCCCACGCGTGGTTGATTGTTAATAGTGATTGTTTCTTTTAAGATGTTGATTTTAATTATTATTTTTAATAATTCATTGAGTTGGCTTGATGTGTGCTTGGTTTAGGATAGTGATTCAGGATGTTTTTTGCAGGTTTCAAGGAGATGAATTTTATGAATAAGCACGCGGATGTAAAAGCGAAGCGCCCACGTCTACTTTCTTTGTGCATGATCGCAACTGCTGCCAGTGTCCTCTTGCTTGCTGGCTGTGGTGACAATGAAGAAGAATTGCCGCCTGCCCAACAGCCTGAAACCATGGAGCAAAGTGCAGCACCTGACGTTGAGCAGGATGCCACCATGACCCAAGAGCCCTCCTCAGTGGATCAAACCGCAGATCCCGCTGATCCAGCAAGCATGGACTCAGCAGATAACGGTGAAGCAATTGTCCCGCAAGAGTCAGTCCAGCCTGAAGATGAGGCGCGTACCCAGGATGTTGAAGAAGAGCCCGGTTTTGGTGAAGGTACAGATCCCATGCCAGGTGTCGCCGATGAAGAAAATGATGATGAGTTAACTAACGGCTAATACCTACGTACTGTTCCCTACGATGATAAGCCGCTTCAGCTGTTCGTTCCCTGCGGCTGCTCCACACGGTTTATCATCTTTACCCTCGCGCCTGCGAGGGTTTTTTTTGCGCTGAAGTATGATGCTACTGAGGGTCGCTAGCCGTGTACCCGCGCTACCGCAGCCAGACGCTTGCATCGTAGAAGCGCCTGGCTATGTCGATAAAACACGCATCAAGGCACTGTTGTTGGCCTTTTCATACAGAGTCCTGTTGGTCTAGTCCGATTGAACTGGTCCTGTTGATCTACTCTTCGCTATCTTCAAGACGGCGATAGAGTGTGCGTCGAGCGATACCCAAAAGCTCCGCTGTTCGGCGTTTGTTGCCTCCTGTCGCTTCGAGCACTTTTCGAATATAGCGCTTTTCCACTTCCTCCAGGCTAGGCCATCGAGTGGGCGAGGGCGTCGGTAACTGTGCCCCTGGCAGTACTTCTCCGCTTAACGTCGGCGTGATCTCGGCACCAGCTTCCGGATGAGAATTCTCGCGTAAGCGTTCGGGTAAATCCTGGTGCTGCAAAAGACCCTCTTCACTGAGCGTTACCGCTCGCATAATGGCGTTTTCCAATTCGCGGACGTTACCGGGGTAGGTGTAATTCAGCAGGCTGTTGAGTGCCTCGGGCTCAATTTGCTCAATCTGCTTGTTTTGCGCTTCCGCATGTTTATCAATCAACGCAAAAATCAGATGTTCAATATCGCTGCCCCGTTCACGCAGGGGAGGAATGCGCAGTGAAAAGGTTTCCAGACGATAAAACAAGTCGCTACGAAAACTCTCCTGCTCAATCTCTTTGTCCAGGTTGCGGTGGGTTGCCGCGATGATGCGCACATCCACAGCTTCTTCGCGCTCGCCGCCGACCGGACGCACGGTTTTTTCCTGAAGCGCCCGGAGCAGTTTGGCCTGGAGGTTGATCGGCATTTCGCCTATCTCATCCAAAAACAGGCTGCCACCTTGAGCGGTATGAAAAAGCCCTTTGCGCGCTTCATTGGCCCCGGTAAAGGCGCCTTTCACATGGCCGAAAAACTCACTTTCCATCAGCTCAGCAGGTATGCTGGCGCAGTTGACGGGGATAAAAGGGGCCTCATGGCGAGGGCTTTCCTGATGAATGGCGCGCGCCAAAAGCTCCTTGCCGGTACCGCTTTCTCCCAAAATAAGAATGGGGGCGTTACTTTTAGCCAATCGCGATGCGTCATGAAACAGCGACTGCATAACATTACTTTTGCCCACAATACCGTGAAAGTGGCTGAGTTCTGTATCGTGTGAAAGCGATAGACGCTGGCGCTCCAGCACCCGAAAGACCGCCTCACGGATAGCATCAAGGTCAAGTGGCTTGGTCAGGAAGTCGTTGGCGCCAAGCTTGAGCGCTTCAACGGCCTGATCGATAGTGCCAAAAGCGGTAATAACGATGATCCCCAATTCGCTGCCACTTTGACGAATTTGCTGCAGCAACTGAATGCCCGTCATTCCTGGCAGGCGTACATCGGTAATCATCATGGCCACAGGGGTATGGCTTAGTAGGGCAATGGCCTCTTCAGCGCTGGGCACGCCAAGCGTTTGATAGCCCGCATCGTTCAACTCTTCTTCTAAAAGCTCTCGGATAGCGGGGTCATCTTCCACTACCAGCAAAGGTAAAGGATGTTCCTGATGGGTCACAAATGTTGTCCTCAAGCGGATGCGGTTTCACTAAGTGGAAGTGTGATTTCAAATCCAGCGCCACCAAGAGCGCTGTCAAACACACCAATCGTACCGCCGTGGTCATTAATAATACGGTGCACCATGGAGAGCCCCAAGCCACTGCCTTGACCCACCGGTTTGGTAGTGAAAAATGGGTCAAAAACGTGCTGATGGTTGCTAGCAGGGATGCCTGGGCCATCGTCTTCTACATAGAGCGTTAATTCATGATCATGCGTACGTACGCGTACGCGAATATGGCTTACGTTAGGTGCTTGCGCTGCATTACGCAGTAGATTGGTAAGCACCTGAACGATTTGCTGTTCGTTCGCCAGTAAATGAGGCGTGGGCGAGGGAAGATGGATGTCCAACCGGATATTTCGCGGTTCAAGCTCCTCTTCTACTAAATCGCTGGCATTTTGAATTAACCGATCAAGCGCCAGCTCGCCTTTTTCGACATTATGCTGTCGGCCTAATTCCATTAATTGACGAACTATTTCGACAATTCGCTCAACTTCGCCACGAATACGGACAAGTTTCGCCCGTTCCTCATCGCCAATGACGTTTCGGCGAGCTAGCCGCTGGGCCTGGCCGTTAATAACCGTAAGGGGGGCGCCAATTTCGTGGGCGACGCCGGCTGCAAGAACACCCAGCTCTGCCAGTTTTTTGGATTTACGCAGGCGCTTTTCAAGCTCAATTTCACGCTGTTGACGCTCTTCAATATCGTGATCTTTTTCAGCCATGGCATCGAGCATGCCATTTAAGCCTGAGGCAAGCCGACTATACTCAGCCGGGCCGTCTATCGTCGCACGCTGGCTACGATCACCGTCTTCCACCAGTAGCATAACGTGCAATAAACGATTAAGCGGACGTTCAATATAGCGCCTAAACCCCCACCAAATGCTAAAGACGATGCCAGCTGCGCCAATGACAAACACCAGAACCGCCACAATGCTTATAAACCCGGTGTAATTTTCGATGCCGGTATTTAAGCGGTTAACCTGAAGTGCACCATGAACGGTGCCATCCTGGGTGCGTAGTGGGATGATGGCCGAGTAATAGGTCCAGCCATCATACTGGCGGTAATTGCTGTAAAGGTCATCCTGCTCAATCACCTGACGGATCTCTTCGGGAGAGAAAAGATCTTTACCTAAGCCCAGCCCGTAAACTTCGCGCCCCTGAAGGTCAAAGACGTAAGCGCCATAAATTCGATGGAACGAAAATGCCGATTGCAGCGCTTCTTCTAGCGGTGTGGGGCTGTCTCGGGAGACCGCACCACTCAGTGAGGTGCTAAGCGCCCGAGTAATGATCTCGACTTCCGTTTGCAATTTGGAGCGAACATTGTCTTCCAGCGATTTTATGGCCACTAAGCTGAACACCACCAATACAACAAACAGCGGTACGATGACGGTGATGATAATTAAATTACGAAGTCGCATGCTGCTTCCATGGTGGCATTAAGCGTTTCATCAGTGAAAAGCATTATCAGTAGAAACGGCGGTTGATGAATAGAGTTATGAACGTAGGGGCCATCAAAGAATCGCCGGATTAAGGGGATTCTGCAGGCAGTAGTCGATAAAGGCTGCCTTGGCGCTCATCGGTTAGCAAGTAAATGGCACCGTCTGGGCCTTGGCGCACATCACGAATACGGCCAATATGACCATCAAGAATACGCTCACTTTCAGTAACTTCATCGCCATTAAGAGTGAGGCGTAGCAGCTGTTCACTGCTTAAACCACCTGCGAGCAGGTTGCCTTCCCAAGCGTTAAACGTGCTTCCTCTGACTTCGGCTAAGCCGGATGGTGCAAAACGTCCTTCAAAGTCATAATTCGGGTCTTCCATGCCTGGCAGCGACTTTTCGCCCATGGGTTGTTGGGTAGCGTAATCGTTGCCGAGCGTTACGTCAGGCCAGCCGTAATTAGTACCTGCCTTGATGTGATTCAGCTCATCACCCGTGAGCGGGCCATGTTCTGATACCCACGGCTCACCGTTTTTCAATACGGTCATACCTTGAATATTACGATTACCCAGCGAGTAAATCTCATCTCGGGTGCGGGCATCATTCACAAACGGGTTGTTTTCCGGCACGCCGCCTGTTTCGGTCAAACGCAGCGTAGAGCCTGCGTGGTCATCGCGCGCCTGCGCTCTGGAAGGCTCCGAACCCCGGTCGCCAACGCTCATAAGCAGCGTACCATCGTTTAACCAGGCCAGGCGTGAGCCGTAATGGCGACCGGGAGCCGAGGCACGATCCTGCTCAAACAGATGCTCTACATCGCCTAATTGGTCATCTTGCCAGTAAACACGCGAAAGCGCTGTACGACTGTTGTTAGCGTCAGGTTTCCTCCAGGTAACGTAAATCCAGTCGTGTTCGCCGCTGCCGTCTGCAAAATCCGGGTGCAGTACCACGTCAAGCAGGCCACCTTGGCCATGATGATTGACCGTTGGCATGCCCTCCAGCGCCTGGTATTCACCGCTGCGCGAATCCACCAGATTTAGTTGCCCGTTGCGCTCGCTCACCAGGAGGCGGCCATCCGGAAGAAATGCCACCGCCCAAGGGTGTTCAAACCCCGAGGCTACCCGCTCAATGGCGACGGCTAGATGCTCGGTTTCGATAGATTCATGGACAACCTCAGCATGCGCCGTACCCGCTGCACTCGTTAGCAGCAGTCCGCCCAAAACGGTTGATAGCCATGAAGTAACCGGCTTGGCGTTTTGTTCCACGTGCATAGCGCATTCTCCTGTAGTGATGAGCCCAAGGGGAACCTCAGCGGGGCGAACCTTGTGATAAGGCCATCATCAGTCTAGCAGGGACTTTTCCTATTGGGCTCATTCCCCTCCAAGAGAAGGCATTAGGAGTGCTAACAGTATCGGTAGGTAGATCAGTGCTAACAGGGTCGAGCAAAATACCAGGCTGGCCACATAGGCTGGCTCACGCCGGGCACGCTGGGCAAATAAATAGTTAAACACCGCCACGGGCATGCACATTTGTAAAACGAGAATGCCTTGCGCCAGCGGCGGAAGCCCTACCCAGCCTGCGATGAACCAGGCCGCCACCGCCGCCAACGGTATGCGCACGAGGCTAAACCCTAACCCGGAACGCAGGCTTTTTACCTGAATACTCGCCAAGGAAACACCCAAGGTGATCAGCATCAACGGTACGGTAAAGCCCGACATAAGGCCCACGGTGTTGCCAAGCCAAGGCGGTAGTGAGGTATCGGTTAGCAGCAGCACCATGGAAATTAAAATGGCATATACCGTCGGGGTCTTAACGAGCGTTTTTAGCGGGTTGCCTTGGCTGTTGAGAACAGAGCCCAGGGTGAACTGGAACAGCGAGACCGTTACCATCACCGTGATGCCATAAGCAAAACCAGCGCTACCAAATGCATAAAGAACCACCGGTAGCCCCATGTTGCCGGTATTGGGGTACATCATGGGAGACAGCAGAACGCGCCAGTCACGGCCCAGCAGCTTGGCAACAGCAAAGGTCGCTAGCCCCATGGTGATGATCACCAGCGCAGTCGCCAGCATGGTGCGACCAAAGGTGTCGGCATCTATGTCGGCACCCGCAAGCGAGGCCAACACCAGCGCGGGCGTGCCGATGTTGAAAACCAGTCGAGTAACAAAATCGACAGGATAAGGGTGTCCTAGCCGAATCCACAAAAAACCTAACCCCGCACCGGCAAGTACGGGGGCCATAACAGCAAACAGTTCGGCAAGCATTAACGGTCCTTGGCAATCGTGGGTTGCCTATTGTCGTTAATGAGCCTGCTAATAGGCAAGGCGAATACGCAAAATTCGTTAAGCGTTTACGGCTGTGCGTTGCCACTGCACGGGAACGTGCTGGCGTAAAAAATCAAGCAACGCGTTGGTTCGCCGAGGTTGGTGGCCGTAAGCGTAAAGTAAATTAATGGGCAGCGGCGTAGGCTCCCAGCCCACCAGGCAAGGGACCAGCTCGCCAGGGTGATGTTCTTCACGCCGTTTAACTAACCAGTGGGGCAGTAGACCTATCCCTTGATGGCCCGCAATGGCGTCGATATGCAGCGCGGTCAAATCGACGCGCAGGCGCGAGCGTGGCGGGTCGAAAAGATAATCACCGTAACTGGCGTGATGGAGCGTTAGTCCGTTGGATGCCGTGTTGAGCAAGTCGATCCAGGCGTACTGGGGTAACTCATCAGGATGGGTTGGTGACCCGTTTTCGGCCAGATAGCGTGGGCTGGCATATAACCCGCGGGTTAAATGGCCCAGACACTCCTGGTTAAGCCCGCATTCATTGGTAAAGCCCAGCCATACATGCACGCTATTGCTATGCATTTTGGTGGGCGGTGTTTCGCGGGTTCGAAGCTCTAGCTCTACTTTTGGGTAACTGTTTAAAAAGGCATTGACCACAGGGGCCATCCAGCTTCGCGCCAAGGCCCCATGGATTTCCAGCGTGACTTTGCCACTAATTTCTTCGCGCAGCTCGGCCAAGGCTTCCTGGCTGTGGCTTGCCATCGAGAGCAATTCAGTACAGTACGTATGAAAGAGCAGGCCAGCCTCGGTAGGAATTAAACGATTGGCCTGGCGGCGTAGTAGTGGCTGATTAAGCCGTGCTTCCAACTGACTGATACGACGACTCAGTGTTGATTTTGCTAACCCCAGCTTTTGCGCACTGCGTGTCACGCTACCGGTCGCCATTACATCCGCGAAAGCAGCCAGTTCGTCAAAGTCATACATGGTCGCGCCACAGGTCAATTAAGAAGCGTCTATTGTGCCACTTAATAATGTGAATGCAAATAATATACATTACAGTTCTGGCGATCAGCTAAACGTTATAATTCACGTTAAACAAAACAAAAAACCCCGCGTTAAACGGGGTAAAAGGATCGAGAATGTATTGCCAGTTAAGCTGTTCTTAGAAGTCGAACGTTAGACCCAAGTTATACTGACGACCATCCAGCACGACGCCATACTCATCGTTCGTCACTTCTTTATTGGCAATATTGTAGATACCCGCTTTAACCTGCGCGCGGTCCGTTAGGCTATAAACCAACCCAGCATCGACAAAACCATACCCTGGGGTGCCATCATCCATACTGGTGCGCGACAGATAATCGCTAGTGGAGCCGCGATAATTACCTTGTGTCCACAGGTTCAACTCAGGCGTGGCTTGCCAATCAACCACGAGGTTGAACATATGCTCGGGGACCTTGTTCAACGGTTGGCCTGCAAACTCACCTGATTTCTGCTCGGAGTCGGTAAAGGTGTAGCTGGAGCGTAAGCGAACATCTTGAGTAACGTCATAGTCCAGCGAGAACTCGACACCCTGTATTTCTGCTTTATCAATATTCCGGTAGGTGCTGATGAATACATACTCGTTCCCGGCGTAGGGGCATTCCCATGTGGAGGGGTCATTGCGATCAGCACCCGCCGTGTTGCAGTAGCGGTCTTCGGCGATCTTGTCCTCAAACTGGGTGTGGAACAGCATCATACTTGAAGTAAGGCGGCTATCATTGCTGGTAAACACAAACCCGGCTTCATAGTTGGTGCTGGTTTCAGGATCGAGATTTTCATTACCGATGATCAGCGCACGGGCATGGGGCGCTGGAGAGCCACTGCCGCCAGTGCCTCGTCCAAAACCTTCAGTGGCAGCGGCAAGGCCCGGCTGGGAGTAACCGGTAGAGACGCCGCCCTTGAGCGTCCACTCAGGCGTCAGATGGTAGTTGGCATAAACTCGCGGAGACAGGTGGCCGCCGAATAGCTCATCGTCGTCGTAACGCATGCCGGTTGTGACGCTGAAAGCATCCGTAAGACTCCACTCCATCTCGATGAACAGCGCAGCAATCCAGCGATCAACACTGCGCATGGCGTTAGGGCTGTTGCCGATGAGTCCATTGGTGTCATCGACAAGGTCTTCTACCCGGTACTGACCGCCGAAGGTCAGCATGTGATCGCCCCAGAAGTAGGTCGATTGGCTATTAAACGTCGTTACTTTCTCGCGCTTCTCGTCGGGCGTGGTGTTTACTCGTTCTGAGATGTCATGCTGTAGGTAAGTATCTGTCATAAAGGCGCCGTACGTGCCTTTATGACCCAGCGTGAATACATCCTTATCGTATCGATAGGTGCTGGTGCTGGCAGGGTTTCCTCGGCTATCAATTTCTGGAATGCTTCGGCCAGGCGTATGAGTGAATTCTTTGGTGGAAGCGGTATAGCCCGCGCTAAATTCGTTCAGCTCGTCGGGGGTTAAAGTGAGCTCGGCGCCAATCTGGCGTGTATCGCTGTCAGGCGTGCTTTCAGCGTTGTCGCTACCGCCTTCGTAGTCGCTCTCTTCTGTGCCGCGCCAGCTACCATGCACGCGTAAGCCGAGCAGCCCTTCGATCAGAGCGCCACCGGTATAGAAACTGACCTGCTGTGAGTCGTTATTAATATCGTTGAGGGAGTGGGTGTACTCAGTGGTCACCTGCCCCGACCACTCATCCGGCACGCGCTTGGTAATGATGTTGATAACGCCGCCCATTGCCTGCGATCCGTAAAGCGAGGACATGGGGCCGCGGATAACCTCGATACGCTCAATCATCGAAATGGGCGGAAGACCGATCTGTTTGCCTTCATCCTGGCCATTGGTATTGACGGCGCGCCCGGCAGAAACAGGGCGGCCATCAATCAGATACAGCGTGTAGCTATTGTCCATCCCGCGGATACTGATGTCCTGCGCTTCCCCGCCACCGGTCACATAGACACCGGGAATGTTCATTACCGCATCCGTAATATCGCTATAGGACTGACGGTTCAACTCTTCACCGCTGATGACCGAGATACTGGCGGGTGCATCCGCAATCGACTGCTCGAAGCCCGAGGCAGTTACCACCATCGTATCAAGCGAAGTGTTATCCTGGGCGGTAGCAGCGGCAGCGATAGCCATTGAAGACAGACTGACAGCCTTGGCCAAGGCGCGACGTGAAAAGTAAGTCATGTTTTTCCCTTGAGATAATAGTGCGCTCTGCTTTTATGAATATATTAGCATATGATACTGGTTCTCATATGAGATTTGCATTCTATTGTTAAAGGTTCCATAAATCGATGAAAAAACCATGAACATGTCGTTGTGATGTACGCAACCGTATACGTTTGTAATTTTATGTGTGTTGAATGTAACAGATGCTTTTGTGTCGATTAACCCGGTAGAAAAACCCGGTAGAAAAAGAAGAGTGGAGGCAAAAAAAGAAAAGTCTTTGAATGCGAAATAAAAGAAAAGGGGAGCCTGGTGCAATAAAGCCTGGAGATTGCCAAGGTAGGGTGTTGCCATAAATGGAACACGTTATTCTGTGAAACAGTACTGCATTTGTTTTTGAGAATCGTTACTATTAAAGAAATCAATTAACAGTAGGGATTCACTATGCTGCGTTCGTTACTGCGTCTTGGCTTGTCCGGTGTGCTATTGAGTAGCTTGATTACCAATGCGCAAGCCCGAGAGCTGGAGACTGCTTTTGGAGAAATTGAAGTACCTGATGCGCCAGAGCGTGTTGTAACGCTATATGAAGGCGCGTTAGACGCATCGTTGGCCGCCGGTGTCACCCCGATAGGCGCCATTGCTTCGCGTGGCAGCAAGGATGTCGCGGCTTACATTGGTGAGCACACCGATGTAAGCACGCTGGAAATGGTCGGTGTTACCCGTGAACTCAATATCGAAGCGGTACTTCGTTTACAGCCTGACCTGATTCTTGCAGCACCACAGCTTTCTGAAGAGCAGTACCAGTTGCTGTCACGTATTGCCCCCACGGTCGTCCCTAAAACAAGCGGTTTTTCTCGAGACAGCTGGAAAGCAGAAACGCAGCTGTTTGGTCAGGCGCTGGGTAAAGAAGCAGAAATTGATGAAGCGCTTGAAAAGGTGGAGCAGCGTGCCGCAGAGCTTAACGAACGTTTGAGTGATGCCAATGTCGGCGGCACCGCTTACCTGGTGCGGTGGATGCCTGCTGGCCCCATGGTCATGTCCTCTGAGCTGTTTTCAACTGGCGTACTTGCTTCGACAGGGCTGATAGTGGAAGACGAAGGCCTGGTCAGTGAGGGCAGTGCCCATAGCGATGTATTAAGCCTTGAAAACCTCTCACTGATTGACAGCGACTGGCTATTTCTTGCCACGCTCAATGAAGATGGCCAGCAAGCGTTGGAGGCTGCCGAACAGAGTAATGCCTTCACCCGTTTGAATGTTGTGCAACAAGAACACGTTGTGCCTGTGAATGGCCAGGTATGGAGCAGCGCCTCAGGGCCGCTGGCCGCTCAGGCCATCTTGAACGATATCGAACAAGCGCTCTTGCCTTAAGCGTCCTTACTATCAAGGTACGCCTGTGAAGGAACGAACATGTCAGTAAGTTCGCTAACGCAGCGCTTTGAACAACGAACGCTGCTGTTAAGCCTGCTCACCGCCCTAGTGGCGGTGAGCGTCGTTAGTTTGTTGGTGGGGGCTGGCAGCGTTTCGCCATTACAAGCGCTCTCTATGCTGTTGGGTAACGAAGACAGTGACGCGCATTTTGTGGTATGGGGATTGCGCGCACCACGCACCTTGATTGGCGTTGTGGTGGGGATGGCGCTGGGTGTTTCAGGTGCGCTCTTGCAAGCCGTTGCGCGTAACCCGCTAGCGGAACCGGGGTTGCTGGGCGTCAGTGCGGGGGCGGCGTTTGCTGTTGCGCTGGCGCTAGTGCTGGGTTCAAGTGCGGCCACCCTGCGTATTTCCGTTGCGCAGTTGGGTGCATTGATAGGCTGCCTCTGCGTATTGGGCGTAGCGCGTTGGCGCGGCGTGGGCAATGACCCAGTGCGCCTGGTGCTGGCCGGTGCTGCTTTCTCGGCGTTGCTGGGGGCGATGACCGCGCTACTGCTGCTGTTTGACCAGCGCTCTGCTGACGAAGTGCGCTTCTGGGTGATTGGCAGTTTGGCCGGCCGTCGTCTGGAAGATCTAATAGCCGTATTGCCTTCTATCGCCTTTTGCACGCTTTTGGTTGTGTTGATTGCGCGCCCTTTATCCGCATTAGCGCTCGGGGAGCGGATGGCATCGGGGCTGGGGCATCATCCTCAGCTGATTCGTGCATTGGTCGTACTTTGCGTAGCGCTTTTGGTCGGGGCCGCAACGGCCATTGCCGGGCCTATTATTTTTGTCGGGCTGGTAGTGCCTTTTGTTGCACGTGCGTTTGCCGGGCCGGATATCCGACGCACTCTATGGTTTTGTTTACCGATTGGCCCGTTAATCGTCGTCTCGGCCGATGTTATTTCCCGCTTGGTGGTCGCTCCCTCTGAACTACCGCTGGGTGTTCTTACGGCATTGTGCGGAGCGCCTGTGCTTATTGCTGTTGTGCGCGCCCGCCGTTTACCCATGTTGTGAGTTTGTTATGACGCCTCGCTGGTTAAAAGCTGAATTCAAAAAACAGGGCGCCACGGCTGTGGTCGCGAGAACACCCGATATGGGAATGGTGCGTTATGAAGAAGAGCCGGTAGAGCCGCCAACGGGCTACTGGCGCTGGGGCGAGCGCCGAGGCGATGGCTACAGTATTCTGCTTGAGCAGCGAGCCGTTTGGGTTAACAGTGGGTTAGCGGTCACATTGCTGCTCGCCTGCATTACCTACCTTAGCCTTGGCACCGTCACCCTGGACCCGCGCGATGTAGTACAAGCACTGGCTGGGCAGGGCGATATGATGACCGGTTTTATGGTGCAGGAGTTACGCTTGCCGCGGCTTGTGGCCGCCTGTTTGACCGGAGGCGCCTTTGCGCTGGCGGGTATTTTGATGCAAACGCTGGCACGTAACCGCTTGGCCACGCCCGGTATTATTGGTATTGATAACGGTGCCACTGCCTTTGCGGTAGCCTCCGTTGTGGGGATGAGCGTATCGCTGGCGCCTTCCGCGATGGCCTTGACCGGCGCCGCCACGGCGGCCGTTATTACCTTTGGGCTTGCTGCTGGCAGCGGCACGCAAGGGTACCGGTTTATCGTTGCGGGGATTGGGGTAGGGGCCATCTTTGGGGCCATCACGCAACTGATGTTGGCGCGCGTGGCTATCGATACAGCCAATGCTGCTTATCCCTGGACTGTTGGTTCCCTCAATGCCCGTTCCGGCGGCTCAGTCCAACTGCTGGGAATTGGCTTAGCGCTAGGCTTTGTTGCCGCACTAGTGCTGGCACGTTCACTCACGGTGTTGCGGTTTTCCGACGCTACGGCCAACGGTTTGGGCATCAACACTACCGTGCGCCGTATCCAAATATTACTGCTATCGGTTGCTTTAACGGCCTTGGCCGTTGCGGTGGCGGGGCCCGTAGGCATGGTGGGGCTAATCGGCCCTGAAATTGCTCGTGCGCTTTCCACTCCGCGCCATGTGCCGGTAGTCGCGGCTACGCTGGCAGGTGCGCTGGTGATGGTGTTAGCGGACCTTGCGGGACGAACGCTACTGTCGCCAATCGAACTGCCGGTTGGTATTGTCACCGCCATCATCGGCGGCCCTTGGCTTTTATGGATTTTGATGCGCCCGCAACGGAGTCACGCATGAACGATTTTCGAACCCCGCCCACACTAGCCACTCACGCATTAAGCATGGGTTATGGCACGCGGCGGGTGATCGATGGCCTGGAGGTGACACTGCCCAGTGCCAAAGTGACAGCCATTGTAGGGCCTAACGGATGTGGTAAATCGACATTACTTGCGGGCCTGGCGCGTTTGCATAAGCCCGATGAAGGTAGCGTGTTGCTCAACGGTGAAGATATTCAACGCTTACCGTCTCGCCAACTCGCCACGCAGTTGGCGCTGCTGCCCCAGGAGGCTATCGCTCCAGAAGGGCTAACGGTAACGGAACTGATTCGTTTTGGGCGTCAGCCGCATCAGGGTTGGTTGCGGCAATGGTCAGCCGAAGACCAGCGGGTGGTACAACACGCGCTTTTAGCGGCAGGGCTTGAGGATTTAGCGGATCGCCCCATTGACGCGCTTTCGGGTGGGCAACGCCAGCGTGCGTGGATCGCTATGACCATCGCTCAGCAAACGCCGCTTTTACTGCTGGATGAGCCGACTTCCGCGCTTGATTTAGGCCACCAGATCGAGGTGTTTGAACTGGTGCGCCACTTGGCTGGGCATGGTCGCACCGTGGTGATGGTACTGCATGATTTAGCCAGCGCTTGCCGCTACGCGGACCACTTGATCGCCATGTGTGATGGGGAAATTGTTGATCAGGGCGCGCCCGCGAATGTGGTCACGCCAGAGCTGGTGCGCAAGCTGTATCAGGTCGACTGCACGTTACTTTCCGACCCGGCGACCGGTAGCCCGTTACTGGCTAATGTGCGCCGGGCGACTGAGCCCGCTTAAAAAGATTATTCGCTAAAGGCTTAACGGTTAATCAGCAAGGCATTCAGCGTAATGGGCACGTTATCGTCAATCTGTTGATAGCCAAGCATGGATAGCAGAGTACGGACCGTGGTGTTTGCCATTAACGTCTTGCCATCCAGCGTCATTGGCTCTGCGTGAGTCACCCTCACTTGATTCAAGCCTTCGCGGGTAAAGCGCAAGGGCACCGACTCCTCCCGGCTCACCATTTCGTTTTGTACACGAAAGGTAATGGTCTCGACCAGCGACTCATTGATATCCAGTGCATCCAGCCGTTCCGGCGGCATCTGCCCAACCAGCGTGACCAGCGGAGTATTCGACAGCAGAGCGACCCACGGCGGTAGATCATTAAAGCGCGAAAGCAGATCGGTCTGGCTCAACTTGAGGGGCAGGCGCAGCGTGCCATCGGGCGAAATATCTCCCTCTAAGTCGCGCACCTGATGATGATGCGTTTGAGGTGTCGCCCCGTTGAGCTGAGTAATCGCCGCCTCTACACGCGACTCACCAGGATCAAGCTGCCAATCGGCCAGAACCGGCACCGTTAGCAGCAACGGGAAAAGAGCAATCAAAGCTTTCAAGGCGCGTCTCCGCATAAAGAACTCCATCTCAAGACCCGCAATCTCGTAAAAAGTGCCATTCCCGTACGAAGATACATGCGTAGGGGTAGCCTCGCCCCGCCACATTCGCTATTATATGCACGCTTTTCGGGCCTATAGCTCAGTTGGTCAGAGCAGGGGACTCATAATCCCTTGGTCGTAGGTTCAAGTCCTACTGGGCCCACCATTAAAATCAGTAGCTTAGCAGTTTTCTCTGGTGAGCCCCCTACTCCAAGGGTACAGTTTCGGTACAGTGCCGATCTTTCAGACCCTGGAGATTTATTGTGGCCACCATCGTCAAGACCCCCTCTGCAACTTGGAAAGCCGTCATCCGCAAGTCGGGCTGGCCCACCACTGCAAAAACCTTCCGTACCAAACGTGACGCCCAAGATTGGGCACGCCGCACCGAAGACGAAATGGTGCGCGGCGTTTATATCCAGCGTAGTGCCTCAGAACGAATTACGCTTGAAGCAGCGCTAAAGCGCTACTTGGCCGATATCACTCCTACCAAGAAACCCAGCAGCCAAAAAAGCGAACGCCTTAAGGCCAATACGCTTATCGAGCATTTGGGCAAATACTCTCTAGCCGCCCTTACGCCAGAGCTTGTCGCTAACTACCGTGACAAGCGCTTAAACAGTTTGGGACGCCGAGGGGTGCTAATTAGCCCCAATACCGTGCGTCTAGAGCTTGCCCTGCTTGGCCACCTCTTTACAGTGTCGATTCAAGAGTGGGGGCTGGGCCTGACTTATAACCCTGTTCAGAATATCCGCAAGCCTAGCCCAGGGGAGGGCCGGAGTAGACGTCTTGATTCCGAGGAGGAGCAGCGGCTATTCTCGGTATTACACCAACACAGCAACCCTATGCTTGCATGGATCGCCAGAATCGCCCTAGAGACGGGTATGCGATCGTCAGAGATCCTAACCCTCACTCGCAGCCAGGTAGACGTTAAACGCCGCCTGGTGCGCCTTACAGACACCAAAAACAACGAAGCCCGCCTTGTGCCGCTGACTCAAGCCGCGACAGAGGTGTTCAAGCAGGCCCTGAATAACCCTGTGCGCCCACTTGACTGCAACTTGGTGTTTTTCGGTGAGCCAGGCAAAGAAGGCAAGCGAGGCCCTTACGTCTATACGAAGGTTTGGAATCAGGCCAAGAAGAAGGCGGGTCTTGATGACTTTCGTTTCCATGACCTGCGCCATGAAGCTGTTAGCCGGTTAGTAGAAGCGGGGCTATCTGATCAGGAGGTGGCTGCGATCAGTGGGCATAAGTCGATGCAGATGTTAAGGCGATATACGCACCTTCGAGCGGAAGACCTAGTAGATAAGCTCGATAAGATTAAAAAATATGCAATCAATGATGAATAATTTCTATCAATGTTGTGTTTTTGATAGCCTTTCATGTCATTGAATTATAAAAATATTTTGTTTTATGTAGATGAGTGATGACCAAATCACTATAGGTTGGTAAGCACATATTAGATGTCTTGGTGTTCGAAGGTGGGGTATTTTGGTCTTATAAATCAATTGCTTATATTTGATCTTTTTCTGGATATGTCAAAAGATACGCTCACTTACTCAAAACGCGGTGGACGTATCAATGACAACGGAAGAATACATGCTTCAAGAGTATGGCCCTCTGATGAGCCTGGGGGACATTGCGAATTTACTGGGGCGGTCTCCCGATGGGGTCAGAGTCGCCCTTTACTCTGACACGGATGTTTCCCGGAAACTTAAGCCGACCATGCTTCGGGTTGGCCGGCGGGTCTATTTTCGTACTCTTCAAGTCAAAGATGCGCTAACCCTCGAAGGCGATAGCAGCGATTCGGCTGTCGTAAAAAGCGTATGAATCAAGCAATCAAGGTCAGACGGCGCGCATTTTCTGTGGTACCTGATGACATCCTGGCTGATGAGCGCCTGAGCTGGCGCGCTCGCGTACTACTCGCCTGGATGCTTGGGAGAAGCCCGGATTTCGACCTGCGAATCTGGTACATCCGCAAGGTCTTTCGGATTAGCCAGCAACAGTGGGTGAAAGCGCGCAAGGAAATGCAGGCGGTTGGTTATTTTCAGCAAGAGCGGATCCAGGGGGAAAAGGGGCGGCTTCAATGGGTTCACTTTGTTACCGACACCCCAGAACCGCCATCCCCCCAAAAACCACCTAATGGTAAACCATGTGATGGCGAACAATCAGATGGGTCTCCAATACATGGTGAATAGGGGGATAAACCAAGATGAGTATTACCAACAAGAGTAATACCAAGAAGAGATTACTATTTGGAACCTAGCAAACCGAGCCTTAACACACCGCCCCCCGGCCCGTACCGGGCCTGGGTGAGAAAGGCGCCTTCGGCGCGGGTTCAGCCGATTAATTCAAGGGAACCGAGAGTGTGAGTCCTTCGCATACGATTCATTACCGTGACATTGATAGGTACTGCGACAGTCTTGAACGAGTAGGAGACGTGAAAGTTATCTTGAAAGCCAATCGAATCAACGGCTACGCACTCTGGATTGAAAACGTAGGTGACATACGGAAAGTCGTTGATGATCGCGGTAACCAAGTCTGGTTTAGAACAGTAGACCAAGCGTTGGAGGAGCTCATTAACATTTCGTATTTAAGCAATCAGATTACTGTTGATAAAACCAATTGGTGACGTTGGGAACTTCTTCCAGCATTTTTTCTTAACTGGGTATCGCCCATCTACTTAACCGGCTCCGCGCTGCGCCCGGTATGACCTGCTGGAATAGACAGCATGACTACGTGGAAAGGCACGTTGTGATAGCCCGCTAGGGTGAGCTTCCGGATGGGGAGCAAGACCGTTGCTGATGTGGCGGAATGGCTGACAAGCCCGATGCCCTCCTTCATCGAAAAGGAGTGGTAAATATGAAATACCTCAAGGCCTTTCCGGCTATTACCATCGCGTGTTCAGTATTGCTAAGTGGGCATGCGTCGGCGCAGATACCTGTAACCGATGTGACGCTAAACGGGCAGACGACTGCCAACCAAGCCGCAACTATGGCGCAGTGGGCCCAGCAGCTCGTCGAGATGAAAAATCAATACGACCAGATGCAGCGAGACTATGAAGCCCTCACGGGTTCGCGTGGCTTGGGTACTATCATGAATGACCCATCATTGCGGGACTACCTGCCCAACGACTGGCAAGGGGTTTACGACTCCGTGAAAAGCCAGGGATACTCCGGCCTTAGCGGTACTGCAGCGACGGTCTACAACCAAAACCGAATTTATGATTCCTGCGCGCATATCTCGATGGTCGACCAGCGCACGCTTTGCGAAGCCAGGGCGGTGAAGGCGTCCCAGGACAAAGGTTTTGCCCTGGACGCCTACGATGCCGCAAGGGGTCGTCTGACACAAATTGACCAGCTTATGGGCCAGATCAACGCAACGGATGATCCAAAGGCCATTGCCGAGTTGCAGGGCCGTATTCAAGCAGAACAAGCGATGATTCAGAACGAGCAGACCAAGCTGCAGCTTTACGACATGGTTGCTCAAGCCGAGGGCCGCATTCAAGAACAGCAGCAGCTTGAACTGAATGCGCAAAGCCATGCACGGCGCGGCTGGCTGCAGCCCCAGATCGCCGACTGAGGAGCGCTTGAACATGATCACCTATCTACACCTGCCGATAATGGCAATTAGCTTATTTATCCTCCTGGCAACATGGCGTTTCTGGTCTTGCATCAACCGTATGGGGTTTACAAAAGAGGTAGGTCGGCGTGCGCCCTGGATGCTTCAAGGGGACGTGATCGCGAGCATCCTGGCGTTGATGCCGTTCCTGTTAGCCCTAGTTGATTGGGTAGACTTAGCATTGCCACATCAGAGCAGCCCGACTGCCTCCTACATGGCCGTGTTTGTCTCGGTAGGGTGTTTACTGGGCTGGATGTTCATCGTGCGCCAGTCCGGTGAACGCTTTGCCGGCCATTGGGCCGGTACGCGGGAGAGCGCCCTGCGTACAGTTGCAGCGCTACGCATCATCGACGCTGCAGAGCTGGCTTATGCCCTTGAGGTGGCACGGCAGCACGAAGCACGCCACGGCTCTGGCCGTGTCCTCAAGGTTGAATCGCGGGAGGAGCGGAAATGAGAAAGCTCATCCTCTTCCTTGTTGTTCCGGTCGTACTGGCGGGCTGTGGCGAGAACACGATGGTTCAAACCGTAGATTGGTACAAAGACCATGATGCGGAAAGAAAGGACATGATCGCTAAGTGCAAGAGCAGCCCCGGAGAACTTGCGGCCTCGCCCAACTGCATCAACGCGCAGCAGGCACAGAACGAAAAAGATCTATCGCGGCGCGGGTATTTGAACTTGCCGTCGGTTAATTCCAATCAGAAGGGGGAATGACATGGACCCGATGATCTTTCAGTTCATAGGCCAGTATCTGGATGCTGCACTAAGCCCCTTTATCAGCGGAACCGTGGGTGAGGTTATTTCGACCTTCACCTTATTCTTCATCAGTGGCGCTGCCATACATCTGACGCTATTGGGCTATTCCATCGGATGGGGCTATGTAGAGCTTCCTTTCTCTACGTTCATCAAAATTTGCGTCAAATACCTGTTCATCGGGGCCCTTGCGCTGAACGCTGCGACTTATTCGATGTGGGTTGTCGATAGCATCCATTCACTTGAAGTCGGCTTCACTTCGGCCTTTGCGGGAACAGGTAGCAGTGCCGTCCCCACTTCGGTTTATTCTGTGGTGGATGCGGCCCTCGGCAAGGGGTGGGGTGTTGCTGCTGATTTATGGGAGAGTGCGGGAAATCGAGGCATAACCGAAATAGGCACAATGATCGGTGAGTATTTTAATGCCGCCCTCATCGCGCTTGCGACGGGTCTTATTGGGGTTCCCGCGGGCGGCATGATTGTCGTGGCAAAAGCTTCACTGACAATCATGCTTGGCATTGGTCCCGTGTTCGTTGCGCTGTTGCTCTGGCCAGCGACGTCCAAATTTTTTGACAGCTGGTTTAGCCAGGTGATGACTTACATTCTGCGCATCGCCCTGGTCGCAGCTGTTATGGGTCTGGCTTTCAAAGGATTTGACGCTGTGATAAATAGCGTCGATCTGGACAGCGACCAGAGCACGCTATTTACTTCGTTGGTGCTAGTTACCTTCACCCTTGTGATGTTCTGGCTACTGACCGAAGCGAACAATGTAGCTGGACAGCTCGCTGGTGGTATCAGCAGTGGGGCAGTGACTCTACGCGGAATGGCGCAAGGGGCAATGACTCCAATGCGGACTGCGGGTAGAGTCGTCAATGGGCAAAGCACCCGCCGCGATATGCAATCGGGCATGATGGTTACTGCGGGCCGTTCTAATCATTTGATTTCTGGCAACACAGTGTGGAACCCTGCTTATCGACAGCACGTAATGCAAAACCTAGGGAAAAACTGGGGCCGTGCTAGTGGTGGAAAGATCGACAAAGGTTGAGGACGTATCCATCAATACCCAGCCTGGGCTCCTGGGTGTCGGGCAATGCCCCTATGGGTTCCTCGGCGAATGGCGTTCAGGTTGGCCAGTGAATAGAGGGTATGCTCCTGCCAGTAAAAATACGGCGCCCTTATAATATTGGCTTAACCCGACACCCCAGGTGCCAGCATCGTAGTAGTAATAGTAGTAATAGTAGTAGTAATACTATTACTACTATTACAGGTATGAGATAGATTTTTCTGGAATCAGAACACTAGGTATCAAGGCGGCAAGCGTCTGGATTTCAAGCTACAACTCCGAAAAAAGAGTATGCGGCGCAGCCGCCTTTCTCGCTCCGCAACAGCGGGGGCGGCGTGTACACTTTTGTTTCAATGCTGCTCCGACGAGACGCGCGTGAAGTCACTGCTCTACTACATGTCAGTTAAAGAAATAATCACACAGAATTCCAGATGCGCTTTCAGTGAAAAGTGGATTACGTACTTGATCTGCAATATTTAGCCATGACTAAGGCATAGCTTCAATGGATCTAATACTGGGAAGTGTGCTGCTCTTAGCAAGACAGTTTCAGCGTGTGGAGGTAATCAGATGTCGGGCGAGAAACCTTCGTCATGACGAAGGAATGATGTTGCTCATGGGCTAAGGCAGTGAAATGTCGATCACGTACTTGATCGACAATCTTGAGCCATGACTAAAGAATTGCGTCAATGGGACTAATGCCGGGAAGTGTGTTGCTCATAGCAAGACAGTTTCAGCGTGTAGAGGTAATCAGATGTCGGACGAAAAACCTTCGTCATGACGAAAGAATGATGTTGCTTATGGGCTAGTGCAGGATAGGCAGTTGCCGTAAAATTGTATTACACAACCGCTCCACTCAATCAGCGTTCTGACTAGCTCTTCGAGTCTCCAAGACAGTTTTAGCTTAACAGCTCTGAAAGCTGAAAGACGCCCCGTGAATCCTTCCTTGAGATGCATCCCAAAAGTTGGACATCAATCCAAGCTTGGAGGTGTTTTTATGACAAAGTATGGTGCGCGGCTCAAAATCGAATTCGTTAAGCGGTACCGTCGTGAAATAGTGGCTATTAAGAGGTAGCGACGCACTATGGTGGCTGGCTACCGGTTGCATGGCGACTCGGGGCTATAGTCGGAGTTTGCGCGCAATATTCTGACTCTGCTAAGCAAGACTGAATTGGGTAAGGCAGGGCTCGCCAAGATGCTGTGACACAAAACTGTATCTGTGGAGATTCACCGGCAAGTTCGCTATTTGATTGATGAGAATTTTATCGAAATGGCCATGCGAGCAAAGCCCATCGGCTCCAGCTACAATGATGAACCAATGAGCGAATATGGTATTGGCAAGTGGAGTCGAAATGGAGCCTGCGCAACGCTTCGGCACGGGCAGTGGAGCAAGGTCGAGACTCCGGAGACTTTCCTCGACAGCGGCAACTGAATACTGGTCTGCACCCATGCCACTTCCGCTTTGCCGTCGATTAGTTCGGCGTTCTCGCCTTCGATTATCGCCTGATTGCTGTGGATGAATTCCATTACGTATCAGCCAATCCCGACAACAAGCTGGGTACCCATCTGGGCGAGCTGCTCGCCCGTGACAAGGACATAGTGGTTATGACCGGCTTCTACTTCCGGGGGAGATGCCGAGGCGGTATTGGCTCCACAAGACGAGTCTCGCTTTGATACCGTCACCTACACTAATCCGATCTAGGTGCGTATGCCGCCTCGCTGGCGTCGATAACAGCCCGTTTATCTGCCTCCAGATCTTCGATGCGCGCATCCAGCGACATCACTCGCTCTCGAAATTCCTGATTCTCCAGCTCGACTGCTGAGCGTTGCTCCGCTCCTTGTTCGATGACAGTCAGCATTTTCGTCTGCCATTGATCGCCGGATATGATGCTGTCCCGGTCTTGGAGATACCCAAAACCGGAGACGATCAAAGCGAGCAATGACAATCCCGCAGAAATACCGACCGCCCACACTGCGACGGTGATCTGCGTACGCGTGGACTGATCGGATTTTCTGTCACGCTCATCCACCTGCTCCATTAGAGTTGCAGCCGCTTCCACCAAATCTTTGAGTGCCTGAGCGGACTCAGCAGTCATCTTTCCTGTTAGTCGAACCGTCTCCAGCTCTTCTGCACGCTCGCGTGCTTGACGATTATATTGCTCGTTTATGACCTGGAAATGATCCGTGCTTGATACAGGGATTTCGGCGGGCATCAATCTATCGCTCAGCCGCTCGAACTCGGTCAGGGTCGAGCCTAAAATAGCTGAGCTATTTCGAACCTGATCGAAGAGCCTCTGTGTTGGGCCAAGAACCTGATCTGTCAACTTGCGAAATTGATTAGCTTGCTCCTCAACTTCACTACGCAACAGACGATCCAGGAATGCTGTCGGTGATTCATTCGCGTCTCGGACAATGGGCTTTCGATCCTTTCCTCCCTCACGTGCTGATCGAAGTGCATTCGATAACGTGTACGCTTCAGCCAGTTCCTCCACCGCTGGATCTGATAGTGACTGGATTTGGTCATGGGTAACCCCGGATCTTTCTTTCTCCCATGAATAGTCGGGTGATAGACTGGCAATGAAGGGGAGAAATTCCCTAATCCGCTTGCTTTGATCTATTGTGGAAATGTCGTTAAAAGCACTGATGTCCGACCTGCTTAAAGGAAACAGGAAAAGCTTTCCAATGGCTGTATCCACCTCGGCAACAGGCTTCAGTAAGCTACTGATGTCGAACCCCTTCTTTTGAGACGCATCCGGCTCGGTACCATCTGACCCATCCGAAATAGCCATTACTTCACCACCTCCATCAGCTTGCCGAAACTGTCTACCACGTCGTACTTGACGTTTTCCGGGGCGAAGCGGCGGTTCATCTGCTCAAAGAACTTGCGGGCACATTGGATTTTGGTTTTCTCAATCTCGCGCAGATCCATCGACGACATAGAACCTTTGGTTTCCGCCACGAAATAGATATGCTTGACCGCGCCTTCCTTGAAACTGATGGCCCAGTCGGGGTTGTAGTCACCAACTGGCGTTGGGATCAGGAAGCCGCGTGGCAACTTGGCGTAGACCACGACCTCCTTGGCGGTATCCAGTTCTTTCACGAACTCCCGCTCCACCTTCGAATCCGTCACCACATAGTCGTAGATATGCCGTTGTAGTTTGTCACCGGCGTTGCTGAAATCCTGCTTGGATTGCCCTGCGGTGAAGATATCGAGGTCGAATGTGTCCTCGACCGAATCGTAGGCCAGATGTTCAATGATGACGGTCGCCTTCTGCTCGTTGATCAGGCGTACCGCCTCGGCGATGAAGCTCTCGGGATTAGTTTTGAACTGCGCGAACACGGCGGCGTTGACCCCCTTGAGGATTTCCGTCACCGTCCGGCGAGTCAATTGAGTGCCCTCAGCCAGCTTGCCGATCAGATCGTACTTGACCGCTGAATGGATCGACTGCTTGTTGTATTCGACCTCTGTTTCGGAAACCTTGAAGCCGTCCCCGCGCTTGAGTGCCTCACCAGTCACTTGGTCAATCTGCTCGCCTGCCTGGATGGTGTACTGCAGCGGCGTGACGCGCAGGCTGCTATCCAGCTCCTTGACAGCCTTCTGCACGAGCTCATCCGAGTCGAAATCGACGCTGTAGGCCGCCTTGCGGTTGATGCGGTTCCACAGGGCCTTGAACTCCTGTTTATCGAAGTTGGCGTTGAGCGGATTCTTCTTCGGCTTGCGGTCGTCACCGATGTCTGGCAGCTGGCTCTCGCTGAATACACTGTCGATGAGCTGGAATACTTGTTCAGCGTGCGACAGCAACTCTTCCGGCAGATCCGCCAGAGCGCCGTCTTTCTTCGCCTGATGGTACTTCTCGGTGATGGTGCGCTTCTTATCCACGTAGCCGTTCTGGATCAGATAAAACTCGATGTCCGTCGCTTGATCATCCGATACCGTGACCGTGCCTTCAGCCGTGTTCAGTGTCTTACCGGTGAAATAAGCCTTGTCTGCTGCACGCGGACGTGCAGACAACGAATCGCTGATGTCCTTCTGCAACGCTGCCACAAAGTCCTTGTAGCTCTCGCTGGCCACCACCGTCAGCACGTTCACGTCATGGACAGTCGCTGGATGATCTATCCGGTCGCCATTCTGGTTAACAGACAGCCGCAAACCGCGCCCGACTTCCTGGCGACGCGTAACTTCGTTGCTGTAATCAGGCTGCTTCAAGAAGCAAATCACGAAGACGTTAGGGTTGTCCCAGCCTTCACGCAAGGCCGAGTGCGAAAAGATAAAACGCACCGGCTCGCTCAGCGACAGCAGCCGCTCCTTGTCCTTCAGGATTAGGTCGTAGGCATCCACATCATCGGAGAGCCCGGCATTCTCGCCGCGCTTGGCAACCGTGGGATCGGCCAATCGCTTGGTCTTCTTATCTATTGAAAAGTAGCCGCTGTGGGTTTTATCTACCGCAATGCCTTTCAGGTACTTGATGTAGGGAGTTTCATCTAGGTCAAGCATCTCATTGAGGTACTGGTCGTACTCCTCCTCGAAGACACGGGCATATTCGCCCTTCTCGTCGGTAGAGGAGTAATCCCGGTATTTGACCACTTCGTCGATGAAGAACAGGGTCAACACCTTGATGCCTTGCTGGAACAGCACCTGTTCCTTGTCGAAGTGCGCCTTGATCGCCTCTCGAATCTGGATGCGGCGTAGTGCCGCCTCGGTCACATCACCCGTTGCATCGCCTACGGTGAGCTCGACCCCATTGGTGAAGCTCAGCGTGTCGGAGTTGGCATTGATGTCAGAGACGACAAAGCCATCGCGGTACTGATCCAGCCCATTGGATAGCTCGAATAGGTTGTCGCCTTTGCCCAGCTTGCGAACAACGCGCTTGATATTGCCACCGGCCAGCTTCTGCTCGAACTCCACTCGCGCCTCGGGCGGTTTCTTGCTCGAAATCTCGATGGATTGCAGATACAGATAACCTGCCGTGCCTGCCAGACCTTTAACCGCAATACCTCTCACGGCGATCTTCTTCACCAGCTTCTGGTTGTAAGCATCCAACGCGTCCAGCCGATGAATCTTATTGTGGGTGGTCTTGTGGGTGGCCGAGTAACGCAGCACCATCAGCGGCTTAAAGTTGACCAGCGAATCCAGGGTCTTGCCGCCTTCCATCTTCTGCGGTTCGTCCAGGATCAGGATCGGGCGGTTGGCGCTGATGACATCGATGGGCCTACGCGACTGGAAGTCGTCCAGCTCCTCATAAATGCGCCGGTTATCCTTGCCGGTGGCATTGAACGCCTGCACGTTGATCACCATTACGTTGATGCCGGCATCTGACGAAAAGCTTTCCAGGTGGTGCAACTGCTTGGAGTTGTAGATGAAGAAACGGGCCTTCTTCTGGTGGCTCTGCAGGAAATGCTCGGCGGTGATCTTCAGCGACTTGGCCACGCCCTCGCGGATGGCGATGCTAGGCACCACAATGATGAACTTGCTCCAGCCATACAGCTTGTTCAGCTCGAAAATGGTCTTGATGTAGCAGTAGGTCTTGCCCGTGCCGGTTTCCATCTCGATATCCAGATGAATGTTGGAGATAGCGGTTGCCGACTTGATGTAGGCCGGTTTGGCAGGGGTAGGTTCCCCTTTGGCATTCAGGGTGTAGAAGTCCGTCAAAGAGGCGGAAACCAGCAGGTTCTGCTGACGCTGTACCTCCTGGATATTGCTGAGCAGAGCCTGATCCGACAGCATCAAATCAGCATTACGAAAAGCTGCCTCCTGCTCTTCAGCGCTGACCGAGGGGGCTGCCATCTCTGCGAAGGACGACTGCGGGCTGGTCGGTGCCGCCTTTGAGACGCCCGGATCAAGACGGTAACGAATACCACCGTGATGAGGCGGCTGTCCCTTGAAGCAGTCCACCACCGCCTGCACGGCGGCCGTCTGGTAGGCCTGGGTTTTGAATTTGAGTTTCATGCCTCACCGCCTTTTAGTTCTTCTTCAATGTCTTCAATGCTTGGCAAGCTGCTTTGCAGGGTTTGCGGCAATGCACGGGTCAGTTCAAAACCAGACACCCCGATGGGCTTGGTCATATCGCGCAACGCATATTCGGCCAGCACGCGGTCTGGCTGCTGGCACAGGATCAGGCCAATGGTCTGGCCATCGGTTTCGTGGCGCAGCAGATCATCGACCACACTGCAATAGAAGTTCACCTTCCCGGCATATTCCGGCTTGAAGTCGCCGCGCTTGAGCTCGATCACCACATAGCGACGCAGTTTCAAGTGATAGAAGAGCAAATCGACATAAAAATCCTTGTTGCCCACTTCGAGATGGTATTGGCGGCCCACGAAGGCAAAGCCCTGACCCAGCTCCAGCAGGAATTTTTCCAGATGTGCGATCAGCCCAGTTTCCAGCTCCCGCTCATGGAAACCCGCTTGCAGCGTGAGAAAGTCAAACAGGTAAGGATCTTTCAGTGTTTGCTGGGCAAGATCCGAATCAGGGGATGGCAACAGCTGGGTGAAGTTGGTCACCGCGTTGCCAAAGCGCTTATGGGCAACGGATTCAATTTGCATCAGCAGGATATTGCGGCTCCAACCATGCTCGATGGCCGCCTGCATATACCAGTGTCGCGTGGGCAAGTCCTTGACCTTGGCCATCAGCTCGGCATGGTGACCCCAGGGCAAGGCGCATAGCAGCTCAGCCGGGAAAAGTGCCACGGGCTGTGGCACTTCCAGACTCGCCGCCGTTTGTGCCACAGGCTGTGGCACAAATTGCAGATGCGGATATTCCCGGTAGAACGCCAGCATCCGCTTGATATTGCGCTCGGAAAAGCCTTTTTCTTCCGGTAACTCGTTGTGCAGATCGCGGGCCAACGTGGGGATTACGCCTGTACCCCAGCCTTCCTGGTGCTGACGAGTATCAATCAGCGCACCAACCTCCCAGTAAAGCCGGATCAGCTCGGCATTGACGGCCATCACCGCCCGTGTCTGTGCATGGCGAATCCGCTGTTTGATGTCTGTCAGCACCTGCCGGTAGGAGGCATCGTGAGTAAGCTTTGTCATGGGTGGCCTCAAATGCTCTTCACTTCGGTGCCGGGCGAGACCAGTTTGAAGATCTGTTCCACGTTGATCTTGACCGCATTATTCTTGAACCCGGCATCGCGGAACACCACGCGCAGCGGCTGGTGCGTGGCCAGTTCCTTGACAAATGCTTCGTCAATGCCGCCATGAGCATCGAAACAGGCGGCCAGCGCGTTGTCATCGACGAAGTACACGGCCTTGCCCTGGATGGTTTTCTTCTCTATAGGCAAGGCCAGATCCACGCCCCAGTCCAGCATCACCTGAAACAGCAGGTCTTCCGCTGAGCGGTCGGGTTTGATGTTGTCCACGAACATATCGAGGTTGGACTTGTCCAGCGCATCAGGTGCGTAGTAGACGTCGGCCACGTTCGAAGTGTCGATTTTGAGGACTCGAAAGCCGGTGTCCTGCCTCCAGCCATTACCAGAGTCGACTTCAAGCAACTGTTTGCCAGCCCGACGAATGCGTTCCTTTCCAATGTCCGGGATATTCTTGAATCCAGCTTTTGCTCCTGCGGAATCAGCCGCAAGCTCTTCCGCCAACTGCACCATGATGAAGCGACGATTCCCACCGTCCTCGGCATTAACTGCCATAACCGCATGGGCCGTTGAAGAAGAACCGGAAAAGAAGTCCATAACGATGGAATCTGGATGACTGCCGATCTTTACGAGTTTGCCCATCAGCGCTGTAGACTTAGGGAAGTCCATGATGGCCGATCCAAACAGCTCTTTGATTGCCTTACGCCCGTAGTCGTTTGTAATCTCTTTATCCGCCCAGAGGGATTTGACCAGCGTCTTGGCTACCTCTCCGTTTTCGCCATGCAAATAGTCCTTCCGGTAGATACGCCATTCGTCACCAGTGGGTTGTGCGCAAAGCAGCTTCCCTTCCTTCGTCACCTTGTCCTTTCCCCATGTCCAGCACGTTTTGACGCCGTTGGGAGCGTCCGGCCAGACTTCAATCTGAAAATTCACTTCCTTCTTGAGCGAAACAGCCCCAGTCGATTTATCGACATAGAGCGGGTAGTAAAGCTTCGGACGTGTAGTCGGATTGAATGCTTGATTTCGATTGCGTAGCCCAAGCAGTCGGTATGGGCCTTGCTCATCCTTTTTATCGTACTCTTCGACCATCCGGCCTTCTTTTTCAAGGCCACGAACTGATGAAGAATTAAGCCCGTCCTTTACAAACACAAGTACAGTTTCATGGGTCTTTGCGACAAATCTATCCAGATGACGACCACGAGGGTTCAATTGAACCGCAAGTTGGGCGACAAAATTCTCTGAGCCGAAAACCTCCGAACAGATTCTGATTAGGTTGCTCGATTCGTTGTCATCAATGCTGACGAATAGCACGCCATCTTCTGCCAGAAGTCGTGATGCAAGGCGAAGCCGTGAATACATCATTGTTAGCCAATCGGAGTGAAAGCGTCCATTTGCTGCGGTATTAGCAGACAATCGATTGCCCTCTTCGTCGACTTGATTCGACCGACGTAAGTATTCGCCAGCGCCTTCGGAAAAATCATCGTCGTATATGAAGTCATTGCCCGTGTTATACGGCGGGTCAATGTAGATCATTTTGACTTTTCCCAAATACGTCTCTTGCAACAGCTTCAACGCATCCAGGTTGTCGCCTTCGATAAACAGGTTTTTTGTGGTATCGAAGTCCACGCTCTCTTCGAGGCAAGGACGCAACGTCTTGGCAATTGGTGCATTGGCCGTCAGCAGCGCCTCGCGTTTGCCCGGCCAGTTCAGGTGATAGCGTTCTTGTGGGCCTTCTACGATGGCGTCGGACAGCTCCTGCCTGAGCTGGTCAAAATCCACTGCCAGCTTCACGCCGCCATCCTCGCCTTGCGCTTCCGTCACGCAGCCGGGGAACATCTCACGAATGCGGGCGATGTTGTCTTCGGTCAGGTTGGGGGAGTGCATCTTCAATTTATCCATATTCATTTCCCGGTTCGCTCTGCTGCTTTGGCATAGCGACTAAATTTGTGCTCTATTTCAGCAATGATTGAAATGGCTCGACTCATTCTGCGTCAGAGCCGTTGCCATTTTTGAGTTCGTCAAACTTTTCCGCCATGGTCGGGTTGCCGCGAGTCAACTTTTTGATTGTGAGGTCTTCGGCCTTGTCATTCGCGAGCCGCAGGTTATTCGCTGACTTGTAGAGCGCGTCCTTTGTTTTCTCGAGGTCTTTGATTGCCTCATCGATTCGCTTCACAGCTTCTTCGAAACCCTCGGAAGCGAGACGCCAATTCCGGCCAAACGCTGTTTTAAAGTCGTCGAGCCGTGTCTCGAATCGAGTGATGTCGAGATTCTGCGCCCGGACAAGAGCTAGTTCTGATTTATATGCAAGCGACTTCATCGCTGCGTTGCGCAACAATGTGATGATGGGAATGAAGAATTGCGGCCGGATAATGTACATTTTCGGGTATCGGTGGAATACATCGACGATTCCGGTGTTGTATAGCTCGCTTTCGGGTTCAAGCAGCGAAACCAGAACGGCGTATTCGCAGCCCTTTTCAAGGCGATCCCTGTCGAGCTCCTTAAGGAAGTCTTCATTCTTTTTCTTGGTGGCCGTTTCATCGCTCTCATTCTTCATCTCAAACATGATGGAGACGATTTCGGTAGCATCCTCATCCAGATCCCGGAATACGTAGTCGCCTTTACTCCCGCTGCTCACGTCATTGTCTTTCTCGAAGTACGCTCGCGGAAAGGCTGTGGCACGAATACGGTTGAATTCGGTCTCGCAGTGCTGCTCGAGGGTTTCGCCAACCATTTTGGTCGATAGTCGAGCTTTCATGTCGCGTAGTCGTTCAATCGCGTCGTCGCGATCTTTGATCTGCGTCTCGTACTTATCTTTGAGCGCCGTTTCGGCAAGTTGCTTTTCCAGCTCCACCCGCTGAATGCCGGTCCTCAGCACGTCGCGCTCCTTCTCCACTACACTGACTGCCTCGGTGATCGCGAGCTTATTCTCGATTCCGATGGCATTGAGTTTTGACTGAAAGGCTTGTGTCTCCGCATCCTTTATCGCGGTGATTTTCTGTACTTCGCTCACAAGTTTTGCATCAGCAAGTTCGATGGCCGATTGCCTATCGCGCTTGGACTGTTCAAGCTCGTTGACCAGTGCGTCCCGCTCTTTTTCCACTGCGCTAAGGGCTTGAGTCACTGCGAGTTGCCGCGCAACCTCAGCGGCATCAACCCTAGCTTTCAGTTCTTGAATCTCGGAGTCCTTGGCAGCAGCGGCTTGCTGAGATTCGCTCGTGATCTTGGCTTGGGCCAGTTCGACAGCATTCCGCTTGTCTTGCTCAGCCAGCTCAAGTCGGTCATGCAACTGCTTGTCGAAATCGCTATCGCGCACCTGCTTAAGGATGTCGGCGTACCCGGCTTCATCTATCTTGAATGCCTTGCTGCAGTGTGGGCAGATGATCTCGTGCATGACTATTCCCCCTTTGCCTTGGCCAGGATTTGCAGCAACACCTCGGGTACATCACCTTCTGCCCTGAGCGTTGCAGTGCGATATGCAAGTTGATTTTTTGAGAGCTGAATCCCTGTTTCAACTTCGACACTCTCGCAGGCAATAAACCACTCTGGCCAGTTTCCCGCCAGGAACGACTCAAGGTGATCCTCAAAAACTGCCACTTCATCGGCTACGGTCGCAGAGGGAAAGTCCTCTTCTGGAAGGTCGAAATATTTCAACAGTAATCGGTTTGGTTTTGCATGGCTCGTACGCTCCGATTCTATTTTGTCTTGTGCTTTTCCATTGGCTATAGCGCGAGCTTCGAACCCACTATCTGCATCAAAGAGTGCATAAACTGGAACCCCAATCGAAGACAGGATCGCATGTGCCAGAGGAATTGATGATTTTCCGTTTACGGAGACAATGGAGACGCCTACCGTTTCAAGTGAGCCCGCTAGTGACCTATCACCAATCCCATGGAACACGGAAGATTCGGTAGTTCCCTCAACAAGAAACGCGCGGTTCGCGAACAGAGCTATGGCAAGCTGGTCGGCGACGTTGTGATCAAGTCGACGGTCGACCACGTCACCATCGACAATTCCCTGAAGTTTGGCCTTCACATCCGCAACTGTTGCATAGTGCACAGAAACCACCGGAGTCTCGTCAGCCGATCTCGTTAGTCGTCTGACCTGGTCAAAATGACGCGCCTCAAGGAAGTAGGGGCTATGCGTTGCGTAAGTCACTTGTATGCGTTTATCAGCATCTTCGGCAATCGACCTGAGTACCCTTGCAAAGGCTTGTGCCTGGATTGGGTGCTGAAAGAGTTCCGGCTCTTCAATTGCCAAGCAAATGACCCCTTCAGCTGAGGCCGCACCAGACTGCGCCAAAAGCTGGAGTGCCGAAATCAAGATTGTGCGCTGAAAGCCATGACCCTGCCGCTCTACAGCGGTCTCGGTTGTGCCATCAAGTACAGCTACTTCGAATGTTGTCTTGGGGGCCTTGAGCTCTACGTCTGCTGGAGAAACGGTAACAGAACGCCCCGGCGAATAAGACGTAACTACATCATTGAGTTGTGCGGTAATTGAAACCAGCTGTTCCTTAAACTTTTCTTCATAAACTTTTTGCTGTTTGGTGCGCGACTCTTCGACAATCTTGGCTATCTCTTCATCAGCAGCAGTGCGATCAATTGAACGCTCAAGAATCCTGCCTATGATGCTCGATTTTCCGTCAAGAGACTCTTCGCTTGCGCGAAGATCGGCAGTAACCAGGACAAAGTCGAACAGACCACTCATCTTGCCGCCGCTGTTAAAACCGAAGAAGTTAGTCTGCAGCGCTTCATCAACGTCGACAAGCTGGTCAGTATGGGCTGCTTCCCATGCCGTCATTGCCTGGTCGACGGATGGACCGGTATTGGCCGCTGGTAGCTCTAGGTCTGGTCGGTCACGTCGAAGGGAGGCGTACAATTCTTTTTTTGCCGTAGCAGTGGCGGCCGCTTTGATCACATTGAAATCTGGGAAGCCCTTTGCGTTGGCCGAGAGGGTCTCGGAACCATCAGGTGACCGACACTTCCAAGCGGTGAACGTGGCAACTCCTTCCGGCGCGTACTTGCCAAGTGCTTCGCGATCTTTTTCAGTGAGGTCAGCGAATGTGATCTGTACTTCGATATCTTCGTCAATCGCCCCAAATGAGCAATCTTTCTCTGTCAGAGAGCCAGGTTTACCATTGAAGAACCAATCAAGAGCACGAAGTACGGTGGATTTTCCAGCACCGTTTGGCCCAATGAAGGTCGTGACAGAATCGAAGGGAATAGTCACATCTTTCAACGTGCGAAAGTTTTTGATACGAACGGATTGGATCTTCATTTCTGCTCCTTGAATTTATTATTTGCTATTTTGAGTTCGTCCAACTCAGATTTCAGCCTCCGCAGCTCGGCATTGATCTCGACCTTGCGGTTGAACTGTTTTTCCTTGGCCAGTCGAGCTGAGGTTTTGTCCACCTCACGTTGTTTGGCCTGCGCTTGTTCAACACGCGCCACCAGTTCGGCCAGCGTTTCCTGTGGCCGCGCTGGCAAGGGGATTAACCGATGGAGCAGTTGTTCGTACAGTCCACCCAGGTGCACGGCGATGGGCATAGCGGTACGCTCGCAGCCCGCGGAAACCCACTCCGATGCAAAATAGTCCGAAAGCACCCAGCGGCTGGCGTCGGCTTCGTTCGGGCGTTTGTAGGCGGCAATTACCTGCGTTTTTCCCTCGAAGGCCAGTTCAAACACGATGGGGAAAGGTATGGCCCCGTCGATGCTGCGTAATACATCCCGATGCAATTCGGGTGTCTTGAGCTGGATACTGAATACCTGAATCTCGGACACGCCGGGCCGCTCTGGCAGGTGGAGCGTTTCCGAGGCCAGTTTGAAGGCCCAGACGATCTGCTCCACCTGCTGGACGAACAGTTCTTTCAGCCGCGTATTGACCCCGCCGTGCTCGTAGATCTTGCTCTTGGGCAGAGCACGGCCAACGGCTGCCTGCTTTGGGTAGGCGATCAGCACGGACTGTTGTGTGAGCGCTCCCTGACTCATTCAACCTCCTGAATCACGATAAAGCCGATCAGCTCGAAGTCGTCCAGCCCCGAGATGGTGTTGGTCAGCGCCGTGGTCTTGCCACCGCTGAACAGGCTGTCCAGATCCTTTTCTTCCTTCACGTCGATCATTGACCGGATGGATTGGCCTAGAAGATCGGAGTGGGCCTGCATCTGGCGACCGTCGAGCGTTTCCTGATTGAAGCGTTGACAGGCTTCGACGATGGGGTTGTCCTGTCCCTTGCAGCAGCTACGCACCAGATCAAGCAGGCGTTTGACCTCGGTGTGGTCGTGGATGACCTCACCCTCGCAACTGATGTAAATGAGGTAGTACGGGTGCAAGCGGTTGTGCTGATTTAGATTGATGTCGTCTGCTTTGGCAGAAAGAGCGCGATTACGCAAGGTGAAGATTGCCCCTGGCGGCAGCCCCATCTGGGGTTTGGCAGGAACCACGGCGTGCATGCCATTGGGCGCATTGCTCAGTTCGCCGTGGGCTTTGACGTAGTTGAGCAGATCCATGCGGAAGTCGTTCAGCCCCAGGTCGGTGATAGAAACGCCGGTTTTTAGATCCTCCAACTCGATGACCTCTTCCTGCAGGCGGCGCAGTTGCTCCTTGCGGTACGATACGTCGTTGGCCTGCGCAGACAATACGTTGTCGTCGCCGGTGGCGGTAACGTCGGCGATCATCATCCGGCTCTCGACGCGCTCCTTGAGATTGATGTATTCGTCGAGCGAGATGTCTGGCCAGTAGTTGACCAGTTGAATGCTGCTATTGGGCGAGCCGATGCGATCCACCCGACCAAAGCGCTGGATGATGCGCACCGGATTCCAGTGGATGTCGTAGTTGATCAAGTAGTCGCAATCTTGCAGGTTCTGGCCTTCGGATATGCAGTCGGTACCGATCAACAGGTCAATTTCGTGGGGCTCGTCCGGTAGCACCACGGCCTTTTCCTTGGAGCGCGGCGAGAACAGGGTCAACAGCTCCTGGAAATCATAATTGCGCTTGTGCGTAGCGTGCTTGATGGTGGACTGTGGCGCGCTCTTGCCGGTGACCTTGGCGCTGTGGATGGAGAGCTTGGCCAGTAACTCAGGTGCAAGGTTGGCGTACAGGTAATCGGCGGTGTCGGCAAAGGCGGTGAAGATCAGCGCTTTCCGGTTGCCAGGGTTGATGGGGTTCTCGATCTTGCCGAGCAGTTGCGCCTTGAGGTGCTGTAGCTTGGTATCTTCCTGTGGCGTGATCTTGTTCATCGAGGCCAGCAGGGCGTCGATAACCTGCAAGTCCACCTTGAGTTCGTGCTCCCAGGATGGCAAGTCCATGTCAGCGAGGCTGATCTTGATCTTGCCGCCGATTTCAGTGCCTTCGTCACCGGGCATCGGCAGATCGTCGTCCTCGGCATCCAGCCCTTCCAGCACTTCCGTGAGGTCACCCACCGTCGCCGTACCACCGGCGGATTGATTGAACGCGGCGATCTTGGCGAGTGTGGCTTCATTGTTGGCCCGTAGCGATTGCAGCGTGAGGCGGAACGACTGCACCGAGCTTTCGAGGCGCTTGAGCAGGTTGACCGTCATCAGGGCCTGTAGGCTCTTTTCCCGGTCGGCCTGACGCAGCGTGCCCTTGCCTCCTACCTTGGTATCGTAGATCTCTTCGTACTTCTTCAGGCGGCTGGGCAAGATATAGCTGATGGGCGCATACACAGCCAGCTTGAGCAGGGAAAGCTGTTCAAAAATCTCATTGAAACCCAGCACATCCGACCGCTCGGTCAGGCGGCAGTGGAAAGACAGTGGCTTTCGGCGCTCGGGAAATTGGCCAATGTCGGTGGTATCGTAGAAGGTCTGGATGTGCTTGCGCGAACGGGCGATGGTCACGCTGTCGAGCAGCTCGAAGAAGTCGAAGTCCAACGTATCCAGAATTGCACGTGCAGTGCGTTCCTCCGGAGGCAGCTTTGACCATATGTTGAAGGCTGCTTGGGCATTGCGAAAGACCTCTTCCACTGACTTGCTGGTGCGCAACTTCTTGCGGAGGTTTTCCGAGTCACCCTCGTAGGCCAGCGCAAGCTGATTGCGCAGATCATTGAAGCGGTTGTTGACCGGCGTGGCCGACAGCATCAGCACCTTGGTCTTCACCCCTTCCTGGATCACCTTGCGCATCAGCTTCTGGTAGCGCGTTTCCTTGTCTTTGTAGGCGTCGTTGTTGCGAAAGTTGTGCGACTCGTCGATGACGACCAGATCGTAGTTGCCCCAGTTGATTCGGTTCAGAGGCGTGCCGAAGGACTCGCCGCTGGTGCGGGACAGATCGGTATGGCACAGCACATCGTAGTTGAACCGGTCGCGAGCGAAGATATTGGTCTTGAGGTTGCGGTTGTAGTTGAGCCAGTTGTCCGCCAATTTCTTGGGGCAGAGCACCAGCACCGAGCGGTTGCGCAGCTCGTAGTACTTGACGACCGCGAGCGCGGTGAAGGTTTTGCCCAGGCCGACGCTATCAGCGAGGATGCAGCCGCTGTAGGTTTCCAGCTTGTTGATAATGCCGGTGGCCGCGTCCTTCTGATAATTGAAGAGTTTGTTCCAGATTAGCGTGTCCTGGTAGCCGGTACGGTCGTTGGGCAGGACGTCTTCATCGATGTCGTCGAGAAACTCGTTGAAGATGTTGTAGAGCATCAGGAAATAGATGTTCTCGGGTGAGTTCTCTTGATAGACCGAAGCGATATGCTCGCAAATCTGCGCGGTCACGTCTTCCAGCTTCTCAGGATCATCCCAGATTTGGTCGAACAGGCTCAGGTAGGTGGCGGCAAAAGGGGCATCGTCCATCTTGTTCACAAGGTTGGAGACCGCATTGCCTTGCTGGTAGCCCAGATCAACGGCGGTGAAACCGTGCAAGGGCATGTAGGCGGTATTGGTGCCACCCGTCTGCACGCAGGCGAACTGCTGCATGGGCGCTTTGGTGCGATTGCTTTTGAACGTAGCCTTGCGCCGTATCCAGTCAGCGCACTCTTTGGCCACCGCCCGCTGGGTGAGCTTGTTGCGCAGCTGGATCTCAAACTCGCTGCCGTAGAGGCTGCGCTCCCGGTCGAGCCTGGGGATGTGGAACTCCTTGCGCTCCTTGCGAATCTTGTCGGCAACCTGGCTGGCTATGAAAGCGGGTGAGGTGAAGATGAAATTCAGCTCGTCGACCTTTTCCAGCTCGGCTTTCAAGGCCTCGAAGGCGTACATCGAAAAGCACGATGCTGCGATCTTCAGGCGCGCTCCGGATTGGATGGTTTGCTTGAGGTCGTCGCCCAGCAAACGATTGATGTTGTCGATCAGCTCCATCAGACGGTCATCCTCGAAGGCTTTAAGCAGTCGCCACTCATTTCGCCCCCGGCTTTTCCGATTGGGCGGCGATCCAGCCGTCGATGTCAGCCTGTCGGAAGCGCCACATCCCGCCCACCTTGAAGCCGGGGATCTTCTTGGCTGCCGCAAGCCGATAGATCGTCCGCTCAGTTACCTTCAAGTACTCGGCAACTTCCTTGATCGTCAGAATTCCGCTTTCGCTGTTGCTGGGCATTAGTCGGCCAATCATTGGTAGAAAACAACAGAATAATGCAAAGTTTTCATATCTGCGACTGAAAGCGAACACCAAGGAGGGTGGCATGAAGAAACCGCATCAGGACGAGCCGTTTTTCATCACCGAGGAGGTCGAAGCGGGACTTAGCGCTGCCAGCTACTAGTTCGAGCCGCCCAGTCACGCCCGGACAACCAGCCTGCCCGAAATCCTGACGGGCCTCACAGACACGGAACTAGCAACCTGGCCCAGCGTGCTGTCGGAGGAAGAGATCGAACGGCGACAGGGCAGAGTATTTGAAGCAGATCGATGAACACGGCATCGCAGGGGCGACCCTATGGCAGCGGTGCCGAGGTCACGCCCTTACTGCTGGAGAACTGCATGAGATGTACTGGAAAGTAGGCTTCATCGGTACAGTAGAGGTACACACATCAAGTCTGTCTTCTTTCGCCAAATTGCGCTAAACTACTGACGTATAAGTGCTTTCTTCTTATCTTAATTACGCTTTTATACGCTTGATTTTCCTAGACATAGGGTGTCAGCGACAAACTCATAATCCCTTGGTCGTAGGTTCAAGTCCTACTGGGCCCACCATTTCTAATTTTTGCTTGCTTCTGGCAAGAGATTTTAAGTCCCATGGCTCAAAATCAATCTTCCTTCCCGTATGTCTCCCCGTGCTCTTTGAAAGTTACCCACTTTTGCGATGTGCTTCGCTGTTGGCTCGAAGGTAGTCGGCTGTTTTGTGTTGTCGGTTAACAATAATGAGCACGAGTCTGCTAGGCCTAAAGCTGTGTTCTAAGTGGCTAATCTAGCCCCATCCCAAAGCTTTTTTTAGCTATCTGGCAAATAAATATGCCTCGGCCAATCTGGTTCATGGCTGGTCACTTTAGAAATAAAGCGCGAAAGAACACAAGGCTCCTCAGGCGGGGGATACGGCCTGTGAATGATGTTGCGGCTAAGAAAACTTGACATCGTGTGATTGTTGTAGTTGTGAATAATAATCCGTATCATTCGCCTTCCTCTGTTTGCTTACTATAAAAACACGTGCTCCTCTCCCCCATTCTGCCTGTCAGTGAGGTTTGTTTAACATGCGTCGTTCGCCTTTTTCCGCTACACCGTTGTCTGTCGCTATTCGCCGTGCATTGGCTGTGTCGTTAGGGGGTACGTTGTGTGTTGTGCCTTTTGCTGCACTGGCGCAGGAAGAGGCCGTGAACATGGGGACCACCGTAGTGACGGCGACCGCACTGAAGGTGGATACGCCAGATGTAGAAACGCCTCGCGCTATTTCAACTGTTAGTGCGGAGGAGCTTGAGGATCGAGGCGTCAATAAATATGACGAGACCTTCCAGTACCGCTCCGGTGTTGTGTCTCAGCCTTACGGTAATGACAACAATGCCGACTGGTTTTTCCTGCGTGGGTTTAGTGCGGAAGGCGCTACTTACCAGGATGGTTTAAGGCTCTTCCGCACAGGAGGCTATTTCTGGTGGATGAGTGAGCCCTTTGGCTTTGAACGTGTTGATCTTTTGAAAGGGCCTGCGTCAATTCTCTATGGCGAGGCGCCCCCTGGCGGTATGATCAACGGGATTAGTAAACGGCCTACCCGTGAACCGCAAGGAACGCTGCAGGTTGAAGCCGGTAACCATGATCATCGCCAGGTAGGGGTGGATGTGTCTGGTCCGGTGGGGCAGCGCGATGACGTGCGCTATCGCCTAGTGGGTCTCTATCGCGATGGCGAGGGCGAGCTCAACGGGAGTGAAAAAGAGCGCTATTACTTTGCGCCTAGTCTGGAGGTCGATGTTAGCGATGATACCACCGTCACCTTCCTTGCTAGCGTTCAGAAAGACCAAGGCGTGCCTACCACTGGGTTTTTTCCGGCACTGGGTACCCTTGAAGACTCTCCGTTTGGGAAAATTGACCCGGCGACCAATTTTGGTCAACCGGATTATGATCGGTTAGACCAGCGCCAGGTTGCGATTGGCTATGAGTTGGAGCACCAGATAAACGATACCTGGGAGTTTCAGCAGAATGCCCGCTATACCCATTTGGATTTGGAACTGCGTAACGTTTATCCCAATTCGTATGTGACACCGCCACGCAGTATTTCCCGTGGGATTATTGACCGGGACGGCCAGTACGATGCGTTTAATATTGATAACCGACTCATCGCGCGTACTTATACTGAGAACACAGAGAATACGTTATTGGTCGGCGCGGGTTATCAAGAGCTGAATTTAAATTACACCAACCGTGACAGCTTCCGCACCTTGGGCGATGGCTCTAGCTTCTTTACAAATATCGATACGGTGGATCTATATAACCCCGATTACTCGGCGTTTACGGCGCCGGATACCGGTGACCCAACCGAGCATAATGTCGATCGCCGCCAAGTGGGGCTCTATGTTCAAAATCAACTGCGCATAGCAGACCAGTGGGTTTTGCTTGCCGGGGCGCGCTACGATAACGTCGATAGCAGTGATAATTTTAGTGATACCACGGGCAGCTCCAGCGAAGGGTACGATGACGAACATCTCTCCATCACAGCCGGTGCGATGTACCTGGGCGATAACGGTGTTTCCCCCTATGTGAGCTATAGCGAGTCGTTCACCCCGGTGGCGGGTATTGGGCCGGATGGCGCTAGTTACGAGCCATTAGAGGGCCGCCAGTTTGAGGCTGGGGTTAAAATTGCCCCGCTGGAAGTCGATGGTTACCTCACGATTGCTGCCTTTGATGTCGAAGAAAATAACACCCTGATCTCGACCAGTGCGCCTGTTCAGGAGCAGGTAGGTAAGCGCCGCTCGCAGGGGATAGAGATCGAAGGCGTGGGCTATTTAACAGATGAGCTAAAACTGATTGCCGCCTATACCTATACCGATGCACGCTATGATGTGAGCGATGCACTGCAGGATGAGCGCGTTCCTTTGGTGCCAAGGCACATGGCGTCGGCGTGGTTGGATTACGATATGAGCCGCACCCTGTCTGGGCTTTCGGTAGGAGCTGGAGTGCGTTATATAGGGGAAACAGTACCCAGCGCGGATAGCACTATTGAGCAGAATGTCCCTTCTACAACGCTCTATGATGCCATGGCGAGCTACCGCATTAACGACAGCTGGACTGCCCAGGTCAACGTCAACAACCTTACCGATGAAGAGTATGTCAGTGGGTGTGACTTTTACTGCTATTACGGTGCCTCACGCAGCGTGGTAGGTAGCCTGAAATATAGCTGGTAGGTTGCTGCTGGCGAGTGGTTAACGTCAGTTGCTGAGTCATTCAGCAACTAACGTGTTGGTACATTTGTTAAAGCATGGAGGCGCCTACTTGCACCAGCCCAAACATGCCGACGCCTGCTGCCACCGGCCAACCCAGTGAACGCACGCGCAGCCATACCAGTAGGGTAACCAGCAGTCCAATCGCGGTTGCGGTCCAGGAAATCGTACTTGGGTTAACCGGTACAATAGAAACGCCCAGCACCGCTGCAATCATTAGCGGCCCTAAAATACCCAGCCACTGAGGCATGTTGTTGATACCGCTATCACTGCCTAAACGGCGCTGCATCCACAGAAAAGGGACGACGCGTATGAGTAGCGTACCCAATGCCGAGGCAATAACCGCTAACCAAAGTCCGGTACTCATAACGCACCTTTGCTGGATTCAAGCTTGACCATATAGAAGCAGAGCGCGCCGCAAGCAGCCGCAAGCGGGATGGCGACGTTGGCCCAGCCATATAGCGTAAAAAAGAGTGCGGATAATATGGCCCCGCTGAGTGCGAGCGACCAGCGTTTGTCGGTAAATCGCGGTGCTACCATGGTTAAAAACAGCGCGGGCAGGGCGAAAGGCATAATCTCACCCAGCAGAGGCCAGCGAGCGGTGAACGCCTCTCCCGCCGTCGCCCCTACGATAGTCCCTATGATCCAGGCGCCCCAGGCGAGGAGCGATGCTCCCAAAAACCAGCCGAAGCGCTCCGGTTTATCCAAGTGAGGAAGCCGCGTTAAGGCTAAAGCAAACACCTGGTCAGTAAGGCCGTGCATCAGCCAAGGCCAGTGACGGCTCTGAGGCAATAATGCGGCTAGATTAGGGCCATAAACCACATGGCGTACGTTGATCAATAGCGTCATGGCGACAACCAGCCAAAGCGGCGAACCCCGCCGCGATCATACCAACAAAGAGAAACTGCGAGGCTCCGGCGTAGATCAGCAGTGAAATAGCGGCGGCCTCCCATGTGGTGAAGCCCGCTTGTGTCGCCACCAGGCCGAATGAGAGCGAGACCGGTATATAGCCGCCCAGCAGAGGGATGGCTTCTCGTGCGCCTTTTAGCGCTGAGTGAGTTAATGCATGGCTCATGGTGTATCACCTTTTTCACCATAGGTGATGGTCAGGATCATGGTGGCTTCTGCCGCTTGGGTGCGATAAATGTGTGGTTTATCGGCAGGGAAGGTCAAGGTTTCACCGGGGGTAAGCTGCGTGGTGTTACCTTCCGGTCCAGCTTCCAGCCAGCCGCTAATAAGGGTAAGGGATTCCTGCGTGCCCGGTGTGTGCGCTTCAGCCCGGCGCCGCGTGTTGGGCGCGCAGCGCATCCAGTAGGCGTCCACGTGGGGGGCGTCTTTGCCTTGGTCAATGAGGCGTACCTGCACGCCGTCTTCGCCCAGCGGAACGGTAATCGGCGCTACCAGGGTGCCAAAGGGAGTGTTGAGTTGAACGGCCAGCCGCCAAATGGTGTCCAGCGTTGGGTTGCCGTTGCCTTGCTCAAGCCGACATAAATTGGATTTAGCCATACCGGCGGCGTTCGCTAACTGAGAAAGCGAAAGGCCTTGTTGCTGGCGCAGCGACTGCAAATGCTGGCCCAGCGTATTAAGTGAAAGCTTATCCATACAGGGTGTCTCGTTGTTCCTTATAGAGAACGTTCTATATAAGGAACGCTTGTTTGTCAACCTGAGCGCTACAAAAGCGCTTCGTCGCTTCTGAGCGATGCTAACCGTAAGAAGCCAAATACCAAAACGGCCCGTTTTGAAGTCATGATCCAAAACGAGCCGTTGGTATTTATTGGCCTTCTCTTAACAGCGGGAATGTGGCTGTTAAGAGAAGGCTGAACGCTTGAAGCTTAGGCGCTGGTCTTTGCCTCTTTAGCTCGGCAAGCAGCCGCAGTAAACAGTACATCGGTTGAGGAGTTAAGCGCCGTCTCTGTGGAATCCTGTACCACGCTGATCACAAAGCCAATCGCAACCGCCTGCATGGCCACTTCGGTAGGAATGCCAAACAGGTTAGCGGCCATCGGGATCAGCATTAGCGAGCCGCCCGCCACGCCTGAAACGCCGCAAGCCGCCAGGGCGGATACGATGCACAGTAGTAGGGCGGTCGGGAAGTCGACGTTAATACCTAAGGTATGTGTCGTGGCCAGGGTAATGACAGTGATAGTGATGGCCGCGCCACACATGTTGATGGTGGCACCCAGCGGGATAGAGATGGAGTAGGTGTCGGGGTCTAGCTTCAGGCGGCGGCAAAGCTCAAGGTTAATCGGAATGTTGGCAGCAGAACTACGCGTGAAGAAGGCGGTGATCGCGCTGCCACGCAGGCAGGCAAAGACCAGCGGGTAAGGGTTTTGACGGGTGGCGATGTACACCAGCAGCGGATTGCTTACCAGCGCGACAAACAGCATGCAGCCCACAATAACGGTTAGTAGCTGGGCATAATTAAGCAGCGCTTCGATACCTGACTCGGCCAGCGTACCTGCCACCAGGCCAAAGATACCTAGTGGCGCAATGCGAATAACCAGCGCCACAATTCGTGAAACGGCGTCAGAAAGATCGCTAAGAGCAAGGCGCGTGGTTTCGCTGGCTTGGCGCAGCATTAAACCCAAACCGACGGCCCAAGCAAGAATAGCAATAAAATTACCTTCCATCAGCGCAGTAACAGGGTTAGCGACCGCATTCAGCAGTAGGTTTTGCAGTATCTGAAAAATATCTCCGGGCGGGTTACCACTTACCTGTTCTGCGTTAAGCGACAGCTCCGTAGGAAACAAAAAGCTCGCGGCTACCGCAATCAGTGCCGCAATCAGCGTACCGACAATATACAGCACTAGCACTGAGCGAATATGTGTAGGCTGCCCCTGCCTATGGGCGGAAATGGCGGCTGCCACCAGAACAAAAACTAAAATAGGCGCAACGGCTTGAAGAGCGGAAATGAACAGCTGCCCCAGTAGCGCTACATCACCGGCAATTGCGGGTGCAAAGATTGCGAGCAGCGTACCTGCCACGATGCCAATTAAAATCTGCGGGATAAGGCCCAGCTGTAAAAGCGGGCGGAATAAGCCAGTGGTGGTTGCAATCATCGCGCGTCACTCTGGTAGTCGAATAGGGATGGGCATACGTAGACGCCTCCGGAAAGGGGCAGCATTCTACCACTTGGCGCTATCCTGCGGGATTTTCGTGAGCAAGTTTCTTTGAGTGGGGTATTAAGGAGAGCAGTCACTGCGCTTGGCAGTGCTGGTATTGCTTTGTATGTCAGCCCAGTAAGTGCAAAAAGCTGGGAGAAAGGTGCGCTGAGAGACGATGTTTTAATGAACGGGGATACGCAGCGGAGAAGACTGACCGATTGAACGAATACTACCCTTGCCGCCGAATAAAAGAGGCAAGGGTAGGGCTGAAAAGCAGTACCTTGATAAGTAAATAATTAGGCAGCGACTATTGCCTGACGAGGTGTCTTGCTAGAAACCGCAGTTGGCGTCATCTCGGCAGCGGCACCGGCTTTCATGCTGGCTAGCATGGAATAGCCTTTGTCAGTTAGCTCAATCACGTCGGGGGAGGAGCCCCATTTTAAAAGCATTTCGTCTAGCTGATGCTCCGCTGTTTCAAACTGGCTACAGTGGCAGAGCAGCTTGGCGATGGTGTAATCACATTCCGGGGTGTCGAACATTTCATCCTTGATTTCTTGAATCGCAAGTTGAAGACCAGCTTGGGAAATCTCTGCTAGATGGATATGTTGCATGCCACTACTCCTTGTGAATGCTGAATTTATTTGTACGTAAATTGTACTCTTCAAGACTAATATAGGTTTCCTTCAGAAGCAAACCCCTTAAAGGTGTTATTTGCCTCTTCTCGCTCTTACGCTTTCGCCCAATAAAAATCCCGCTCCGATGAGTAGAGGGGGCTCGCTGCTTCCCTTACCGCTATTACAAAGGTAGCGTAGCGATCAATGTGACTACGCAGCCTGATAAAAAAGCCAGTAAAGCACGTTTTATCATTTCTTATTCTTGGCTTTTTGATTCCTATATAGCTGTTATATAAGATGTTTTTTAAGGTAGTTACGGCTGTCTGGTTTTGCTCCATTGAAAAGATGTTGACGTTTCATCTTGGCTCCCATCGCGTTGCGATTAGTCACCCCTGATCCCCACTAATCCAAAGCCCGTACCCTTGGGCCATTTCACAACGTTTTTTAAAGAATCGTTTCTGAAAGACCGCTTCAGGTTTCAGCATAGACCACGATAGGTAAAAAGCGACTTAATAAAAGCTATACAAAACATTAATTTTTTTGCCATCAATATGTCACCAAGGAAAAGCCTGTGTTGATGGGTGACGCTTGAAAACCAGATGGTTTTTCCAGATTCGCGACTGGCAGCACGCAGCGATAGACATTTTTGGCAATAACCAGGGTGCCTGCTGGCTCAGGTTATACGACTAACGTTGTTAGACTTTGGTTGTAATTGTGGGCGTTTTACTGGACTAATGTCCTATTGCAGTTAATAAAGGGCGCCACGAAATCGTTGAGCCCTTCTCAGCCTGGGTAAGTTGCTCACTATCAATCTACTTTTTGTTCACCTGACAGCGGTGTTTTTATAATGCGCAGAGTTGCCATGATGACCGTGTGGGACCAGCTATGGTATTCCCACGATCAAGCCAAGAAACTGCTGATGTGTGCGTTACCCTCAACGCATGCTCCCAGCACCTCACGTCCTTCCGCCGAATCCGGTGGTGGAGAGTCTCAGGGCAGTGGGCCATCTCCACGCCCACCTGCTTACAATAAGCCCCAAACAGTAGGGCTTGTACTTGGGCCGCTGCTGTTTGCTTTGGTTGCGCTGTTTTTTCATCCTGCTGATTTAAGTTTTGAAGGCCGCATGGTCTTGGCTACTACGTTGTGGGTCGCTGTTTGGTGGATTACTGAGGCTATCCCTATCCCGGCAACGTCGTTATTGCCCATTATATTGCTGCCTATTACAGGCGCATTGGATGGAAGTACGGTCACGGCTGCTTACGGAAATCCTATTATTTTCCTTTTCCTGGGCGGGTTTATGATCGCACTGGCCATGGAAAAGTGGGACCTGCACAAGCGTATCGCACTGACGATTATTTCCGTGTTGGGCACCAGTATTAACAGCATCGTGTTTGGCTTTATGGCGGCCACTGGGTTTCTTTCCATGTGGGTGTCGAATACCGCCGCGGTCATGATGATGCTGCCGATCGGCACCGCGATCGTCTACCAGGTGAGCCAGGAGCTGGGTAAAAACGGGGGCGAGGTTGATAGCAAGGAAATTGACAAGTTCAGTAAAGCACTAATTTTCGGTGTCGGTTACGGCGGCACTATTGGTGGGTTAGGCACGTTGATTGGTACACCGCCGAACATCATTTTAGCGGCGGTCGTGAATCAACTTTTTGGCGTGGAAATCTCCTTTGCCAACTGGTTAATGTTTGCTTTCCCGGTGGTAATGGTGCTGCTGGTGTTAGGTTGGCTGATGCTTACTTACCTGATTTATCCGATTAGTTTTCGTAACCTTCCCGGCGGTAAGGATCTCATCAAGAAAGAAAAGGAAGCGCTAGGCAAGATCTCATTTGAAGAGAAAGCCGTTCTGGGGGTGTTCATTTTTGCAGCGTTTTTCTGGATTACTCGCTCTTTCTTGTGGCAAGGCCAGATTATTAATATTCCCGGCATCAGTGATGCCATGATAGCGATCAGTGCTGCGATATTACTGTTCCTGCTTCCCTCTAAAAACAAAGGCGGCTGTCTGCTCAACTGGGATATCGCGCGGGACGTGCCGTGGGGTATTTTACTGCTATTTGGAGGCGGCTTGGCCATTGCGGCAGGGTTCGGCTCCTCAGGTCTGGCGGGCTGGATTGGCAACCAGATGAGCGTGCTCCAGGGAATGAATTTCATTCTGGTCATTCTACTGGCGACCGGTATGGTGCTGTTTCTTACGGAAATTACCTCCAATACAGCAACGGCAACCATGATTTTACCGGTACTGGCATCGCTGGCGCTGGCGCTAAATATTCACCCGTTTGCTTTGATGGTACCTGCTGCCATGGCGGCCAACTGTGCCTTTATGTTGCCGGTAGGGACGCCGCCCAACGCGATTATCTTCGCAACTGGCAAAATCAAGATCACCGAAATGGTACGTAACGGTTTCGGCCTGAATATTATCTCCATGCTCCTGATTACGGCGTCTGTATACTTCCTTTTACCGATGCTATGGGGGGTTGATCTGACGGTCTATCCCGAAGCTTTCCGTCACTAAAGCGCTCTTTTAAGCATTTTTGATCAAAGCCCTTATCCAACTGATAAGGGCTTTTTTTATGCACATGGTTTTATGTACATCGTTTTTATACACATAGTTTTTACGCACATCGTTCGTATCAGTTTATTTATGATACAAATTTCCCTTTCAAAAGTGGTTAAAAGATTTAGAAAGGGCAGCCCGCTTAAATTGAATTTTTACGCTTAAGTTCAGCGACTTTTCGTACACACTCTGGGCGATCAGAGGAGAAAGCGATGACGCTATTGTTGTTGAAAGTTATTGTGGGAAAAGACAGCTTGATACTTTAGCAAAAGAGCGCGACGGTTATTGACACTAAACCTGTCAGGATGAAGAATCGATTCATAAATGATAAGTGCATGTTGGGAATGTAAGGGAAAGAGGCCGCCTGAAACTATTACGTCCCATAACGATGTGTCTCAGACGTCTCGGCTTCATAAAAGTGGCTGGAGTGAATAAGAGACGTTTGTTGGCCGCTTCTACCCGATTGCTTACTACCGAGCCCTGTCAATAATGGTGATTAGACCTTACGATTTCGCAACCTGTGCTCTTGGCCGTTTCAGACTGAGTATTTTGACGTCTGACCCTGGCTGGGTTCGGCTTCGTTTGGCTGTGCGCACAATGCTCACGATGGGGCTTGTCTGCCTGGCGCTTCTCCTTCTTCATCGCTGGTTTCCCATGCCTGCGCCAGCCTATGCCGTTGCGATGCTTACTGCGCTTCAAGGAGCGGTGGCCATAAAGGATGCAACGGCTGGCAAACGCGCTGTTTCCCGCGTTTTTGCCGCACTCTGCGGCTTCGCCGTTATTGCGGCGATTTCGCTAGTTGAACACTCGATTCTTCACATTAGTGCCGTGCTGCTTGGGGTCATTTTTTGGGCAGTGTTTATACGCCAGTTTGGCGCTCGCTGGCAGGGCGTCGGCGCGTTCACCTTTATGTGCGGTGTCATCGCTGCCTTTTTGAAGGCGCCTGATACGGACCTAATGGATATCGCTATTTCATTAGCGTTATCAGGCTTTATCGCGCATTTCGTCCGCAATTTTGTGCTGCCGGAACGACCCGTTCAGGATTTTGAACGGGCGATACGTGCCTCCCTGCTCTCTGCAGACCGCTTGCAGGCCGGGGTCGCACGTTCGCTGCAGGCTGGAATGGCGATCGACTTGCGTGAAACGACCCGACTGGCACGCCGGGCGCAGGAGGCGGCTTTCTTATGCGAAAGCTATCTACCCGCCATGTCAGAAGCAATGGATATCAAATTAGCCGACCTACTGGCGATGCGCCTGTTTGATCTGAGACTTGCTATCGAAAGGGTGCTTGATGACGCGCTAAAAGTTGATCATAAAACATCCGGCCCCGAGCTTGCCGTGCTTGAAAAGCAGCTCACTGAGCTGCGGGATGTTGAAGTAAAAGTGCGTGCCGATGTCGCTTCTATCGGTACTTCCTCTTCGGCTTCATCTCCCAAGCGCCCGCCTTCGGTGCCTGCCGCGGCCTCGTCGCCGCGCGGAAGCCTTCTCGCCAATCCATTCTTCAGGCAAGCTGTTCAGGTAACACTGGCATCCGGCATTGCCATGATTGTGGGTCTCGCGTTGTCTCCAGAAAGGTGGTTCTGGGCGGTGATGACGGCCTTTCTGATTTTCTCCAATACTCAGTCGCGGGGTGCTGTCGCCGTTCGTGGGCTTAACCGGGCGCTGGGTACTGCTGTGGGCATTTGCGTGGGTATTGGGCTTGCTACCCTGGTGCATGGCAATCTCTACTGGACCATACCGCTGGTGGCGATCTCGATCTTTGCAGCGTTTTATCTGATGATGCTCTCTTACGCGATGATGACGTTTCTAATCACCATCGCTCTTTCGCTCATCTACGGCATTCTGGGAGAGTTTACGCCGGGGTTGCTTGTCCTGCGGCTGGAAGAAACACTGGTGGGTGCCTTCGCGGGAATCATCGTCTCGCTTGCCGTCTTACCGCAGAGTACTCGCGAGCAGGCCCGTCAGGCATTTGATCACTTTCTATCAGTGTTTGAAAAGCTACTGGGGGATATTATCGCCGAAGAGGGCGACGCGAAGCGTCATTCACGCCTGATAGCATCCGTCACCGCGCTTGATACAGCACGGGCGAGCTTCGTTGATGCTGCAAGCCCCATGCAAAGCTTCATCTCGTTCGGAGCGACGCACCGGTGGGCTTATCAGAATTTGAAGTACGCCTCGACCCTGGCGTACGCCGCGCATCTGCTGGAGCGTCGGTTTAGCCAGGCTTCGCCAAATGAGCAAGAGCAGCAAGCAATCGCTGGTATTCGCGCTCGGCTTGCCCACCCGGCCGAGAATCATCTTGAGGCGCCCGCTTTAGAGAGCCCTGTTCAAAATAACCTGTCGACGTCAGCGGATAATGACTTAGCGGCCAACGATTTGGCGGATGACACAGCCGCTTATGCGATCACTCTGATAAATCAGACGCTGGATCAACGCAAAAGTGAGCGATAGCAGAGGCAACGTATCCGTTCAAAAGCGTTGTGTACGCCAAAGCCGGTTCTGAAATGCCAGTCGCATGGCGAAGCCTCGGCCTGTCTAATTCAGCGCCAGACACACTTAACATGCCGTAAACGACACGCTGCGAATGAGTGCCGTGACCTGCATGCCTTTTGCCAACCCCATCTCATCCCATGATTTACGCGTTAACCGAGCGCGTAAGAAAAATCGACCGATGCCTAAACGCAGCTCCACTGTATAAGGTGCTTCGGGAAGGATAATGAAATCAGTGATAGTGGCGCTGAGCTGGTTGCGATAACTGGTGTTGGCGGGTGGAGTAAGCGCCAAGGCAATATCGCGGGCCAAAATGCGTACTCGCAAGCGGCTGCCAATCGGCGCTGAGGTGCCAGGCAGTACCAACTGATGTTCGTCATCAAGCGCTAAATGAGTCAGGCCATACGCAGTTTCATGGGCGACTACTTCGCCTTGCAGTAGCGAGGCCGCATCAAATCCCCCCAGTTCATGGGTTAGATCAAAGCGCTGGAGCAGGGCGCCCAGTGTGTCGCTGGCGCGAACCTGTCCGGCTTTCATTACCACCAAATGATCGGCAATCGCCGTGATCTCTTCGGCATCATGGCTAACGTAGATAACCGGAATATCTACCTGCTGGGTGAGCCGGGTGATGTAGCGCAGCAGCTCCTCTTTGCGCGCGCCATCAAGCCCGGTTAGCGGTTCATCCATGAGAAGCAGTTGTGGGTCACTGAGTAGTGCTCGGCCAATGGCCACACGGCGGGCTTCACCCCCTGAAAGTGTGCCGGGCATGCGCTCCAGCAAGGCCTCAATACCCAGTAGCTCCACTATTTCGGCAAAGCGCTGCGACGCCGGGCGGCGCATACCGTAGGTTAAATTACCGCGCACCCGGTAGTGCGGAAACAGGCGTGCTTCTTGAAACACAACCCCCATACGCCGACGGTGCGGCGGTACGAAGATACCTTGCCGGGTATCCAGCAAGGTCTGCTCGCCGAGTGTTATGGCACCTTGCTGTGGCCGTTCAAGCCCGGCTATCAGCCTAAGCAGGCTGGTTTTGCCGCTACCGGAGGGGCCAAAAAAACCGCTTACGCCTGTCGCGGGCAGGTTGAGCGCAGCAGACAGGTGAAAAAAACCTAGCTGTTGTTCAACTTGTAGCGCGAGCCGCGGGTCGCTGGGCTGATAAGACGTCGTCACGTTAGCCATCGCGTTCCTGTAGGCGTTGTCGGGTGCGCCGGGCTAGCCATTCCGAGGCAATTAACGATACCAGCGCAATGGCAATGGCGATTAGGCACAGCCGCGCGGCGGCGGCCTCCTGGCCGGGTGATTGAATCAGGGTGTAAAGCGCCAGTGGCAGGGTGCGGGTTTCTCCAGGGATGTTGGAAGCAAAGGTAATCGTTGCGCCAAACTCGGAAAGCGCCCGGGCAAAAGCGAGCACCGTGCCGGTTAGCAGGCCGGGCACGGCCAGCGGCAGCGTAATCGTGGTAAACACCCGCCATCGGCTAGCGCCCAATGTGCTGGCGGCGGCTTCAAGCTTCGGGTCAACCGCTTCAAGGGAGAGCCGTAAGGCGCGCACCAGCAGTGGAAATGCCATTACGCCGCTGGCGACCGCAGCGCCTTGCCAGGTAAACGGCAACGATACTCCCAGTGTGCTATACAGCCATTGGCCAATAACGCCTTGTCTACCCAGCGTCACCAGCAATAAATAGCCGACTACTACAGGCGGCAACACCAGTGGCAGGTGAATCAAGCCGTCCACCACCGCTTTACCGCGAAACTCAAAGCGCGCCAGCCACCAGGCCACGGCAATTCCCGGCGGTAAAATCCAGGCGATGGCGGCCAGCCCGATTAACAAGCTTAGGCGGATGACCTCCCACTCAGCAGGCGAAAGGCTCACCGGGCATCCATATCGGTATCAAATCCGTACTGTGCAAAGATGCTCAGTGCTTCTTCGCTCTCAAGCCATTGGCGTAAAGCAACCGCAGCATCGTTCTGCTCGGCGTCGATTAAGGCAATTGGGTAGGTGATAGGCGCATGCGTTTCGGGCGGGAAAAGCCCCAACACTCTTACTTGTTGGCTGGCTAATGCGTCGGTTTGGTACACAACACCCGCTGGCGTTTCCTGGCGTTCCACCAGTGCAAGAGCCGCCCGCACGTCGTTGCCACGCGCAAGCCTTGGGAGTAGCTCCTCCCACTCTCCTAGCGCTTCAAGCGCCTGTTGGGTGTAGATGCCTGCCGGCACATGGTCCGGGTCGCCGACCGAGAGTCGGTCCCGCTCACCCAGCAGCGTGGCGATGCGGGCGTCTTCGCCTGGTGTGAAATGCTCGGGAGCGTCTGGGCTTGCTGAAACCAGCGCCAAGCGGTTGTACAGTAAATCACTGCGCTTTTGAACATTAATGCCTTGGGCTTCCAGCCAGTCCATCCACTCAACGTTTGCTGAAATAAACAGCGCCGCCGGGCTGCCGTTGGCAATTTGGCGGGCAAGGGTGGATGAGGATGCATAGATCGGCGTTACAGATACATCATGCTGCGCTTCATAGGTCGCGATAGCTTCGTTAAGTGCATCGGTAAGCGAAGCTGCCGCCGCCACTTGAATATTTGCCGCTGCATAACTTGCGGTAGGCATCACCATCATGAGCAGGGGGGCTATCAAGGGGCGATAAATGGCGAGATTGATCATACGGTTACGGTCCTTGTGCGCATCTTCTTGAGGGTTAATGTAACGCTTTTATCATGATCTAATCCAGGAGGCGGTAGCCAACATTGGCCATACGCACGGGTGATGAGTCCTTGGTCATTGCGTCAGCAACGTTTAAACAGAGTGACGACCGCGAACTGCCAGGCATTTTGTGTATCTAACCTTCGATGAGCCAGTATTTATCAAATGAGCTGTTATAGGGAAAAACATGAAAAAAAATATGATTCAGGCAGGTGTTGTTGCCTTATTGGCGGGTATGTTGTTACCACCGGTCGCCGCTGCCGCCGATGATTTATGTGAAAGCAAGGCAGCCGATGTTCGTGAGCAGTTAGCGCATGCCCAGGCTCAGGGTAATCAGCATCGAGAGGAAGGCTTGCAGCGCGCGTTAGATGCGATTGACGATAACTGCACGAATGAAAGCGTACTAAATGATGCAACGGATGAAGTAAAAGAGAGCCTTGCAGAGGTTCAAGAGCGCCAGGCGGAATTTGAAGAGGCGCTCAATGAAGGCGATGACGATGACATTGAAAAAAGGCGCGTTAAGCTGGAAGAGGCAACGCTTGAGCTAGAACGCCATACTGAAGAACTGAATGCATTACAGCAGCAAATTAGCGAGTAAATCATTGGGCGCTATGCTAGGCATAGCGCCCATCAGTAGCAGGGTAAGTAACGTGCAGGTCAT